>NZ_JBHTWX010000017.1:0-96118 GCF_042792155.1 Kitasatospora sp. NPDC056651
GGACCGGGGTGTACACCCTGGGTTCGGCCACCCGTGGGGGGGGGTATTGCCCGCGGGGGGCGGGGGGGGCCCGCCGGGTTGGGTGGGGGGGGGCCCGGCCCGTCGGTGGAGGCCGGGACGGCTATCCGGCGAGGGCGGTCACTCGACGACCAGCTCGACCGGGATGTTGCCCCGGGTGGCGCGGGAGTAGGGGCAGACCTCGTGCGCCTGCTTGACCAGCAGCTCGCCGGTCTCGCCCGCGAGGGCATCGGGCAGCTCGACGCGCAGCACGGCGGCGAGGGAGAAGCCGGCCCCGTCCTTGCCGATGGACACCTCGGCGGTCACCGAGACCTCGCTGGTGTCCACCCCGGCCTGGCGGCCGACCAGGCCGAGGGCGCTGGCGAAGCAGGCGGCGTACCCGGCGGCGAAGAGCTGCTCCGGGTTGGTGCCCTGTCCGTTGCCGCCGAGCGCGGGCGGCATGGCCAGCGCGAGGTCCAGCCGGCCGTCGGAGCTGACGGCACGGCCCTCCCGGCCGTTCGCGGTGGCGGCTGCGGTGTAGAGCGCGTCCATGATCGCTTCCCTTCTGTCGCTCTGCGCTGCGCTGGGTGTGCCGCGCTGCGATAAGTAGAGCATGCAATTCAGTTGTGCACAACTAAATTATGCGATGGTGATCGGTACCATGGGGCCATGAGCACCCAACCCGGCATGGCGGACGAGGAACTCCTCCGTCTCGACCAGCAGATCTGCTTCTCGCTCAACGCGGCCTCCCGCGCTTTCGGCGGCGTGTACCGGGTGCTGCTGCGGGACCTCGGACTGACCTACCCGCAGTACCTGGTCATGCTGGTGCTGTGGGAGGAGGGCGAGCTGCCCGTCAAGCGGATCGGCGAGCGGCTGCGGCTGGACTCCGGAACGCTCTCCCCGCTGCTCAAGCGACTGGAGGCCGCCGGGCTGGTGCGCCGGGAGCGGAGCCCGGAGGACGAGCGGTCGGTCACCGTCCGCCTGACCACCGAAGGGGCTGCCCTGCGCGAGCGGGCCGGGCAGGTTCCGCGCCGGCTCCTCACCGCGGCCGGACTGCCGGTCGAGGACCTGGCCGCGCTGCGCGGCCTGCTGGACCGGGTGACCGCCGCGCTGGACGCCGCGGAGGTGGAGCCGGCGCCGTAGGGGCGGTGATCGGGGTCGGGCTCGTGGGTGCCCCGTGGGTGTGCGCGCACCCCTGTGCGTGCGTGTGCGTTTGGGTGTCCGGGTGTGTGTCGGAGGGGTCTGTCAAGCCGCACTGTCCAGCGGTGTGATCTGGATCACGTTTCGACTGGCGCGGTTCGCTCTGTGAAGGCGAACCGGCAGGTCAGCGGCGCTGTCCGAAAGTGAACGTAATCGTTCGCCAATTGTCCGCCCGATCCGGTCGACATCCTGCCTCTCCCGGACGGTTACACCACGAGCCCCCAAGGGGCCGTCGGCGTGCCACCCGGTGGGCCGGCCAGTCGACCCACGAAAGGGGGCCCGCGTGAGAACTCCCGGGCCGGGCGAGGAGCGGAGCCTGAGAGTCGATCCGCTCGGCGGCCTGCCGAACGACTTCGAGGCCTTCTTCACCCACGAGAACTCCGGCTACCTCCGCTACGCCCAGCAGCGGCTGGGGCACCGCGAGGACGCCCAGGACGCCGTCCAGAACGCGGGCGCCACGCTCTACAAGAACTGGCGCCGGGCCCTGGCCAGTCCCGATCCGAAGGCCTTCGCGTTCAAGATCGTCAAGGATGCCGTGGTGGACGTGCTGCGGGAGCGCCGCCGTGCCGAACGCAAGCGCCTGCGGGTGATCGCCCAGCGCCGACCCGACACCAGCCAGGACGAGCTGAACGAGCTCGCCGAACTGGACGCCCTGGACTGGGCGACGGAGGAACTGGCCCGGGCCGCGCCGATCCAGGCCGACGTGGTCCGGCTGCGCCAGGCGGGGCTGTCGTACCAGGACATCGGACGCTCCCTGGGCATCGCGCACACCACCGCCCGCACCTACTACAGCCTCGGCCGACGCCACCTGGAGTACCTGCTGGAGCACCCGGACGACGGTGGGGCGGGGACATGAGGGTCGTGGACCTGCTGCGTGCGCACGCCGTCGAGCTGGAGCGCGAGTTCGACGACCACGATCCGGTGGACTTCACGCGCCGACTGGCCGAGCGGCTCGCCGTCGCCCGGCGGGCCGGCCCGGCCGTGCGCGAACGTCCGGCCCGACCGCCCGCCGGGGCCCGGCCGCCGCACGCGCCGGCCTCGGGGGCGAGCCCGGGGCCGGGAGCGGTGGCGGGCTCCGGGCCAGGGGTGGTGGGTACCGGTTCCGGCCCGGGAGGGGGTTCCGGCCCGGGGGCGGGGCCCGGTCCGGGAACGGCCCCGGGGCAGTCCCGGCGGGCCGGGGGGCGGGCGGAGCTGCGGCGGGACCTGCGGCACCTGTGCGCCGGGGTGGCCGGTGCGGCGGAGCCGGGGGAGCTGGCCCTGGACCTGGAGCTCGCCGAGAAGAAGGCCTTCCGCACCCTCGGCTGCCTGCTGTACGGGATCGGGCGGACGGCGGACGGCGTCTTCTGGTGGCGGATAGCGGCCCAGTACGGGGACCAGCTGGCCGTGCACTGCCTGGCGGTGCACTACACCGCCGAGGGCGAGCGGCGTGACGCGGCCCGCTGGGCCGCCCAGGCCCAGGACCTCAGCGCCCCGGAACGACTGCCGGAGCTGGCACCGGAGGTCCGGCCGGGCGGCGCCGCGGAGCTGGCCCGGGTGCTGGCGGAGTGCTACGACGGCGAGATCCTGCTGACGGTGAGGGAATCGGTGGCGGCGCGGCCGAGGGCCGTGCCGGGGAGGCTCGGGGTCCGGGCGGTGCGGGGGCGGGGGGTGGTGCGGATCCGGTGACGGGGCGGCGCGGCGTGGGGGCGCTGAGCGGCGGTGCCGGGCGGTGGCGTGGGCGGCGTGGCGGGACCGCGGACCGCGGACCGGGGCGGGATGTGGTGCGGCCCGGTGGCGGTGTGCGCGGGGGTGCTCAGGTGAGGCCGGAGACGGCGGCGCCCAGGTACTCGGCGCCGAGCATCAGGGGGACGGCGACCATGATCGCCGCATGGTGCGCGGCCGTCCAGGCCCGCCATTCGCCGAGGGCGCGCCGCGCGTGGTCGCCGCCCCGTAGGTGGACCACGAGTGGCAGCAGGGTGCCCAGCGAACCGAGCAGTACCAGCGCGGCGGTGGCCGTCACCCTGGCGCCGGTACCGGTCGGGACGGCTGCGATGGAGACGGCCCCGCCGACGGCCGGGACGAGGGTCTTCGGGCGGGCCACCACCAGGACCGCGGCGAGCGCGGCGGACCGGACGGCGGTCAGCCGGTCGATCGAGAGCAGCCAGGCCGGCGGCGCGGTGACCCGGCCGGGTCGCGGTCGCTCCCGCCACTGCCGGGCGGCCAGCAGGAGGAGCAGGAGGCCAAGAGTGAGCTTCAGCCAGGACGGCCAGGTCGGCGCGGTGCGGACGGGGTTCAGCGCGCTGCCGACCGCCACGACGGTGCCCGCCACCGCGGCCAGGCCGAGCACCCAGCCGACCGTGAAGGCAACCCCGTTGACCCGGCCGCGCGGTGAGGCGAGGATCAGGAGCACGGCGATCAGCGGCAGCGGACTGAGTGCGACCGCCGTCGCCGAGGCCAACATCGGGCCGATCGTCTCACCCATCCCCGGACCTGCCTTCCCCGTTGCCGGGCGCCGTCCGCCATTCAGCTACCGGTGGACGGGCTGCGCACGGCCTGTTCCGCCATCCGGGTGAGGGCGGGGGAGGGGTGCGGGGGTGGGCTGGGTTGGGAGGGGCGGGGGAGAGCGGCGGAGGGCCGCCGCACCATCCGGGGTGCGACGGCCCTCCGCGGGCAGGAGACGTCAGTCCGTACCGGACTCGATCGCCGCGTGGTCGAGCGCGGTGGGGTCCTCCTCGTCACCGGTGCCGGCCGCGATGGGGGCGGCACCGCCCGGGGCGAGCTCGCCGATCAGGCCGCTCCACGGCGCCAGCTGGCCGTGCACCGCGTACTGCTCCAGCTTGCTGCGCGAGTCGGCGATGTCGAGGTTGCGCATGGTCAGCTGGCCGATGCGGTCGTCCGGGACGAACGCGGCGTCGACGCTGCGCTCCATCGACAGCTTCTCGGGGTGGTAGCTGAAGTTGGGGCCCTGGGTGTCGATGACCGAGTAGTCCTGGCCGCGCCGCAGCCGCAGGGTGACGCTGCCGGTGACCGGGTGGCCGATCCAGCGCTGGATGCTGTCCCGGAGCATCAGCGACTGCGGGTCGAACCAGCGGCCCTCGTAGAGCAGCCGGCCGAGCCGCCGACCCTGGGTGTGGTACGTGGCGATGGTGTCCTCGTTGTGGATGGCGTTGAGCAGCCGCTCGTAGGCGATGTGCAGCAGCGCCATGCCCGGGGCCTCGTAGATGCCGCGGCTCTTGGCCTCGATGATGCGGTTCTCGATCTGGTCGGACATGCCCAGACCGTGCCGACCACCGATGGTGTTGGCCTCGTGGACCAGGTCCACGGCGCTGGCGAACTCCCGGCCGTTGATCCGGACCGGGCGGCCGAACTCGAACTCGACGGTGACGTCCTCGGTCGGGATCTCGACCTCGGGGTCCCAGAAGGCCACGCCCATGATCGGGCTGACGATCTCCAGGGAGGCGTCCAGGTACTCCAGCCGCTTGGCCTCGTGGGTGGCGCCCCAGATGTTGGCGTCGGTGGAGTAGGCCTTCTCGGCGGAGTCCCGGTACGGGAGGTCCCGCTCGGCGAGCCACTCGGACATCTCCTTGCGGCCACCGAGCTGGTCGACGAACGCCTGGTCCAGCCACGGCTTGTAGATCCGCAGGTTGGGGTTGGCGAGCAGGCCGTAGCGGTAGAACCGCTCGATGTCGTTGCCCTTGTAGGTGGAGCCGTCACCCCAGATGGAGACACCGTCCTCCTGCATGGCACGGACCAGCAGGGTGCCGGTCACGGCGCGGCCGAGCGGGGTGGTGTTGAAGTACGTCTGGCCGGCGGAGCGGATGTGGAAGGCACCGCAGGCGAGGGCGGCCAGGCCCTCCTCGACCAGCGCGGCCCGGCAGTCGACCAGCCGGGCCTGCTCGGCGCCGTACGCACGGCCCCGGGCCGGGACGTCGGCGAGGTTCGGCTCGTCGTACTGGCCGATGTCGGCCGTGTAGGCGTAGGGGAGGGCACCGTGCTCGCGCATCCACGCGACGGCGACGGAGGTGTCCAACCCACCGGAGAATGCGATGCCGATCCGTTCACCGACCGGCAGCTTGCTCAAGACCTTCGACATGGATGCACCCTATGACCCGCGCGAGCGGGCCCCTGATCTAGCGACGTGTGACGGGATTCGGCGTAATCGATCCGATGCCCGAACTCTGGCATAGATTTGCAGTGGAATGCAAGGGCATGCGGTCGCTGGGGTGGTGGAGGGCGCCCGGAGGTGGGGTCTCGCCGGTCGGTGGCCCGGTCCAACTCGATTGGTCGTACCGGTGGTTGGGGTGATCGCCCGGTGGTCGGCGGTGGTGGCAAGGGTCAGTGCGGTGCGAGCGCCCGGGTACGCAGCCACGCCGTGTGGGAGGCGAGCACGCCCAGCCCGAGTGCGACCAGGTGGCCGGCGTCGGCCAGCTGCTGGTCCAGTGCCCAGACGGCGGCCAGGGCCAGGGCGAGCACCGCAAGGCCGTAGCGGCGCAGCGGGCGCGGGCCGAGCGCGAGGAGGCAGGCGCCGGTGGCGACCAGCCCGTAGCTGATGCCCACGTCCCGGGCCCTGGAGAGCGCGCCCGGGATGCGGGCGGTGACCATCACCCACATGGAGCCCTCGGTGAGCAGTGTGGCGCCCAGGTGACCGAAGACGAAGACCGCGCCGGCCCGGGCCGGACCCCAGCGCCACTCGGCCAGGCCCAGGACGACGGCGACCGCCGCGATGCCCAGCCAGGCGGGCACCCCGTCGACCACCAGGCCGCTGGTGAACAGCGTCCACCACTTGCCCACTTCCATGTGATGGACGTTGCTGCTGTTGTGCCGGACGAACCGGGCCCGCTCGGAATGGCCCTGACTCGCCAACCAGGAGGCCGTCACGGTCAGCAGCAGGACGTACCCCGTGGTGAGCCGCAGGCGGGCGGCAGCTCTCAGTGCCGGGTGTCGAGGAGCGGCGGGGCCGGTCGGTGTCCTCGTCGCGAGGCGATCGCTCATCGTGCCTGGTGCCCTTGCTCGGCGGGTCCCGGTACGGGCTCGCCGGCGCGTGGGCGGGGGAGGGCGCAATCGGGACGGTCGAAGCGCCAGCGTACGCGAACGGCCGGATGGTCGTCCGTGTCGGGGGACGGGCGGGCGCGCGGTCGGCGGGGTCGGACCTGGCGGCGGACCGGGGCGGGTGGCGACAGCGGCGGGTGGCGACAGGGGCGGGCCAGGGCGAGGGTGATGGGAGGAGTGTCGAGGAGGCGCCGATGGCCGGCCGTATCGCCAGGGGCTCCGAGGCGCGCCGACGGCCCCGGTGGGCGCGTGCCGCCCACGCGGTGTGGGCCTACGTGCGGCGCGCGCCGGGTACCTATGCCTGGCTGGCGATCCTGCTCATCACCACGCAGGTGATCCGGCACGTCGATCCGGCGACCGCCGACCGCATCCTGGAGCGGCGCTCGACCAATCTCCACCACCTCCAGGTCTCGCCGATCCGCGTCCTGGTGGCCAGCGCGCTGTGGATCTCGGGTGGAGGATGGCTGTTCTACCTGCTGCTCTACAACCTCTTCCACGTGCCGGTCGAACGGTGGCTCGGCACGCGGCGCTGGATCTCGGTGGTGGCGCTCGCGCACGTCGGCGCCACCTACCTCAGCGAGGGTGTGCTCGGCTGGGCCATCCACCGGGGACTGGCCTCGCCGAGGGCGGTCTACACCCTGGACTACGGGGTCAGCTACGCGCTGGCCGGGGTGGTGGCGGTGCTGACCTACCTGATCGTCCGGCCCTGGCGCTACCTCTACGCGGCAGGGGTTCTGGTGGTCTACGGGCTGGGCGTGCAGCAGAGCCGGGACTACACCAGCATCGGCCACTTCAGTGCGGCGCTGATCGGATTCGCCTGCTATCCGCTGACCCGGGACCGCCCGGGTTCGCTCGACCCGGTCGCCTCGGCGCGCACGCTCCGGCGGCGGGTCCGCGGGCGCTGAGCGGCGGTTCGTGAGGGCGTGCGGCGCCGGACTCCCGTCCGGCCGCGCCGGACTGTCCGGCCACCCGGTTTCCCGGTTGGCCCGTCGCGTGGGCAACGGGGCCGGGCATTCCGCGACTGCCAACCATGCGAAGCCGTAGGGACGTTGCCGGGCTCTTACCGCCTTCTTACCGTACGTCCCTTCCCTCCGGCCGGGCGGGCCCAGCAGGCTTCCCCCTGTTTCCGCCGAGTGCGTGCGACCGCGCGACCGGCCCCAGGGGAGGACCACAACCGTGCCCACCAGGCAACCACGACGGCTGTTGATGAGCGCCGTCACGCTCACCGTGATCGGGCTGACCACCACCCAGGCGTTCGCCGCGCCGTCGCTGCCGCAGGAGCGGCAGCCGTGGCAGGTCCGGCACCAGGCGGACATCGGGAAGGAGCACGCGAAGAAGGTCCGTGGTGCGGCCGGCGCGACCGCTGCCCCGAGCCTCGGCCCGAAGGCCGCGGCGGAGGCCGGAGACGGCGGGGACGAGGCGGAGAACTCCGCCGAGGGCACCGCACAGTACACCGAGGCCCGCACTGCCCCCGGAGTGGTCGCGCCGGGCGCCTACGGCGCGGCCTGGGCGCAGCTGCAGTCCATGCCGCGCACCGGTGGCAACTGGGACCACGTGACCGACAAGCCGTACAACTCCGACGACCCGCGCTACCGGGACGTCAACTCCAACTCCAGCGGCGGCTCCGGTCTGGTGACGGGCCGGATCACCGGCCTCGCGGCCGACAGCAACGGTCATGTGTACGCGGGCGGCGCCAACGGCGGGGTGTTCCGCTCCCGGACCGGCGGCGGGCACTGGGAGCCGATCGCCGACAAGCTGCCCACGCTGTCCACCGGCACCCTGAACCTCGACGAGGGCGGTCGGCTCTGGTACGCCACCGGCGAATCAAACACCGGTGCGACCTCCTACGTCGGCACCGGCGTGTACGTGCTCACGGACCCCGAGCACGGAGAGTTCCAGCCCGCCAACCGGGTCGGCGGCGCCGAGCTGGAGTCCACCATCATCCATGCGCTGCGCTTCGGCGGCGGCCGGGTCTGGGCGGCCACCAGCCGCGGCGTGTGGAGCCACCCCACGACGGACCTCTCGGGCTCGTGGAAACTGGAGTTCGCGCCGAATCCGGAGTACCTGCCGGGCGGCTCGAAGGCCGGTGACCCGGCCGCGCCGTACAAGAACATCGCCAACGACATCGCGATCGACCCCAAGGACCCGGGCAAGGTCGTCCTGGCGGTCGGCTGGCGCAGCGGCGACAGCTACAACGGCTTCTACAGCAAGGCGGCGGACGGCAGTTGGCAGCGCGTCGCCTCGCTCGGCGACCTGCCGACGGACGCGGCGAACGTCGGCAACGTGACCTTCGCCCGCTCGGCGGACGGCTCGCGCTTCTACGCGATCGACCAGTCTCCGGAGGTCATGGCCACCGACCCGGACACCGGGCTGAAGGGCATCTACGTCTCCAAGTCCGGCTCCCCGTTCGGGCCGTGGACGCTGATCGCGGACAAGGAGAAGCTGAAGAACTCCGGCTCCGCGCTCCAGGACGAGGGCTACCAGCCCGGCATCCAAGCCTGGTACAACCAGTTCCTCCAGGTCGACCCGGCCAACCCGGACCACGTCTACGCGGGTCTCGAAGAGGTCTTCGAGACCAATGACGGCGGGGCCAAGTGGGACACCGTCGGGCCCTACTGGAACAACGTCTTCCCGTGCTGGAGCATCGACCCGACCAGGCAGACCGGCGACTGCTCGCAGACCACCCACTCCGACCAGCACGCCGTCGCCTTCGGCAGCTACCAGGGCAAGGCCAACGTCTACGTCGGCAACGACGGCGGCATCTACCGCCGTCCCGGCAAGGGGCAGGTGGACGCGTACGGGCACGCCAAGGACTGGACGTCGCTCAACGACGGCACCATCGACACCCTCCAGTACTACTCGGTCGGCGTCGGCAAGGATCCGGCGGACCGTTCCAGGCGGGGCGTGATCGTGAGCGGCGGTCTCCAGGACAACGGCGAGTCGATCCTGCGGGCCCACGACAAGGTGATGGGCTCGAACTTCGGCGGCGACGGCGCCGACACGATCGTGGACCCCGCCAACGGCTGCAGCATCGCCGAGGAGTACGTCTACCTCGACATCTGGGTCACCCAGAACTGCGCCACCAGCGACGGCAGCTGGACGAAGGACCCGAGCAAGGCCACCTCCTACGAGGTCGCCCCGCCGGACAAGGAAACCAACGCCGCGCGCTTCATCGCGCCGATCACCGCCGACCCGAAGGACGGCAACACCTGGATCGCCGGCGGCCAGCATGTCTGGGTGCAGCACAAGGGCTACGCGATCCGCACCGGCAGCGAGTGGACCAGCGCCTACGACCTGGGTGCGGGCCACGTCGCCACGGCAGTGGCGACGGTCAACGGCACGGTGTACGCGGGCTGGTGCGGCCCGTGCAACAACGTCGGCTTCAGCCGTGGCATCGCGGTGGGCAAGACCGACGGCACCGGCTGGCACCAGCTCGACCTGCCGGTCGAGGGCACACTGCCGAACCGCTACATCTCCTCCTTCGCGGTGGACGAGAACGACGCCCAGCACGTCCTCGTCGCCTTCAACGGATTCTCGCGCACGTGGACCGAGGGGCCCGGCGCGGGTGTCGGCCACCTCTTCGAGACCCGTGACGGCGGCGCCACCTGGACCGACGTCTCGGCCAACCTGCCGGACGTCCCCGCCACGTCGGTCAAGGTCCTGCCGAACGGCGGACTGGCCCTGGGCACCGATCTCGCCGCCTTCTACCGCGCGCCCGGCACCACCGACTGGCGGGTCCTCGGCCGCAACCTGCCCACCACGGCTGTGCAGCAGCTGAAGATCGGCCCGGACGGCAAGCTCTACGCCGCCACCTTCGGGCGCGGCATCTGGTCCTTCGACCTGTCCCGCCTCGGCCACGGGCGCCACGACGAGACGGATGACTGACGGATCGGTCTCTTCGTAGGGGGCTGACGCCTGCTGCGCCTGCCTGTCGTTGCCCGGTCCGCTCCGCATGGGGCGGGCCGGGCGAACGGCTCGTCGGGCGGGGGCGCGGCTCAACGCGCGCGACAACGCGACAAGCGGTCATCCTCTCCACCGGTCCAGCCGACGCCGAAGCTCTCTGACCGCCCGGACTGGCGGACGGCTCAGGGGACCCGTCCGCCGGCCCGTCGGGTCCGTCACGCCGCCAGGTGTCATGTGGCGGCGAGCCTCCAGAGCGAGGTGACCTCGGCCCAGCGGGCGGCCCGGAGGACGGGGTCTGCCCGGTCGGGGGTGGTGGCTCGGGGATGGCGGGGGACTGTGTCGAGGCGCCCGGTGACGCGCAGCCCGGCTCGGGAAACGGCGCCGAGCAGGTCGGCGCGGGACCGCTGCCCGAGGTGTTCGGCGAGGTCGGAGAGGATGAGCCAGCCCTCGCCGCCGGGTAGCAGACGGTCGGCCAGGCCGTCGAGAAACCCGTGGAGCATTCGGCTGTCCCGGTCGTAGACGCCCTCGTCGAGGGTGGAGCTCGGCCGTCCGGGCAGCCACGGGGGATTGCAGACGACCAGGGCGGCCTGGTCGTGACCGGGAGGGTAGAGGCCGCCGCCGGCGGTCTCGACGCGGTCGGTGAGACCGAGCCGGTGGGCGTTGTCGAGGGCGCAGGCGAGAGCACGCGGATTGGTGTCGGTGACCAGGATCCTGCGCAGGCCACGCCGGGCGAGGAGCGCGGCGAGCACCCCGGTGCCGGTGCCGAGGTCGTAGGCGATGGGGTGGGTGTGGGCGGCCGGCGGCAGCGGCGCCCGGGCGAGGAGGTCGACGTACTCGCCGCGGACCGGTGAGAAGACCCCGTAGTGCGGGTGGATACGGGCGCCGAGGGCCGGAACCTCGACGCCCCTGATGCGCCACTGGTGTGCGCCGATCACACCGAGGAGTTCGCGCAGGGACACGATTCTGTTGTCAAGGAGCGGTCCGTAGGCCGCCGTGCAGGCCTCGCGGACATCGGGTGCCCGGTGGAGCGGGACACGGTGACCCGCGTCGAGCGGTACCAGCAGCAGGCCGAGGACGCGGGCCAGGCGGGCACGTTCCCGTCGGTGCTGGTGGAATGCCTCGGCCGCGACGGTGGGCGCGGGTCGGGGCCGGCGCCGCTCGGCGCGGCGGCGCATGGCGTTCAGGAGTCGGAGCGCGCCGGGGTAGTCGCCATGCCAGAGCAGGGCGGTGCCCTCGCAGGCCAGTCGGTAGGCGGCCTCGGCGCGAAGGATGTCGTCGGCGGCGATCAGGCGACGCGGTGCGGGCGTGCCGTTCTCGCTGTGCCAGGGTGCGGGCAGGGTGGAGAGGGTGGGCAGGACGATGGTGGACCGAGGGGTGTCGGACACCGGGGCTCCTCGTGGTCGAGCGTGCAAATGGGCACGAAGAGCACTTCGACGAGGAGGTGAGCAGCGGGCGCGTCGGGCGGTGGCGTCGCCGGGACGGCGGGCGCGGACGTCAGGCCGGGTGCGGCTCACGCGTCGAAGCGCGAGCCGGGGTGTCACCGAGCACGAGGCCCGGCACGACGGCGAGCCGTATGCCACTGGTCATCTGAGGGCCTCCTTTCCCAACCTGCTGGTACTGCGCGGTTGTTCGTACGCTTTCACACAGCGTGCTCGGTTGGCAACCGATTTATCAGCGGCCCGGTGGCCAGAGGTGCGGCACGCGCTCCAGCACTCCCGCGCCGAACAACTCGTACAGCGGCAGTGTCTCCAGGTGGACGTAGCCGATGTGGCAGTCGCACACCGGCAACGGGCAGGTTCGTGACCGCAGTTGGGACCGGTAGCTGCCGTCGTAGAGGTTGCCGAGGACGTCCCGGACGAAGTGGCAGCGGCGTACGGTGCCGTCGCCGTCCACCGACAGCGCGGACTCCCCGGTGCGGCACGGCAGCCCGGCGCTGGGGTGGGCATGCCGGCTGTAGCCGAAGTGGGGGTCGACGGCGGTCCACCGGGCGGCCTCGGTGTCGGTGTAGCCGAGGCCCTCGGCGGCGTTGACCCAGAGGTAGACGCCCTCGGCGAGCTCGGCGCGCAGCCGACGGGCCTCGGCGAGGTGCTCGGGCCGGCCGACCACCCCGACGCTGTAGCGCACGCCGATCGCGTCCAGCTCGCGGCACTTGGCGAGGAAGCGGTCGCGGGTGACCTGGCCGGGGTGGAACGTCACCCAGAGGGCGAGGGTGTCGAGGTCCGCCTCGGCGAGCCAGCCGGTGCGGCAGCTGAGGTTGGTCTGGATCGCCACACGACGGACGTGCGGCAGGTGGCTCAGCTCGACCAGAGCCCGGCGGTACCAGGAGCGCACCAGCCCCTCGCCCCAGGGGGTGAACAGCAGCGACAGGGTGTCACCGGTGCCCGCTCGCTCGGCTGCCCAGCCGGTGAAGCGCGCCAACGCGGCCTGATCGGCCCGCAGTTGCTCGGGGCTGTCGCGCCGCTTGGCGAACGGGCAGTACGGACAGTCGTAGTCGCAGGAGGCGAGCGGACCGCGGTAGAGCAGGGTGAGGTCCCGCGCGCCCCCCTCCGGTGAGGGCGCGGGCGCGGGGCCGGGTGCGGGAGAGGGCATGCCGAGGAAGGTCATTTCGTCTCGTACTCCGCCATCAGCGCCCCGACCTCGGGTGAGAACAGCATCGGCCCGACGGCGTCCGAGTGCGCCAGCCCCTCCGGGCTGAGCCGCAGGACCCCCGGATCGCCCTCGGTGAGCCAGCCGCGCTCGGTGAACTCGGCCAGCTCGGCCGGGAAGTCCTCGGCCGGTGAACTGCCGAACCTGGCCCGGTACTCCGCCGACGACAGGCCCTCGGCCTGGAGCAGTGACTGCACCAGATGGCGCCGGCGCGGTTCCGCGCCGCCCATCCAGTGGCCCGCCTCGGCATGGCGGAAGTCCGTGGTGGCGACGTAGTCGTCGATGATGCCGCGCACCTTGGTGGCGTTCACCGCGTAGTCGAACGAGTAGTGCAACCGCGAGGTGTAGGACCGGGCGCCGCAGCCCAGGCCGACCATGCCGTCGGTCTGGCAGGCGTACTCGCTCGCCCCGGCCTGCGGGGAGGCGGCGCGGCGGAACATCCGCATCGACACCTGCTCGTAGCCGTGGGCGAGCAGGTGGTCGCGGCCGGCCCGGTAGAGCGCGAGCCGGCGCGCGTCCCAGGCGGCGGGGCCCTCCTGCTCGCCGCGCCGGGCCAGGCCGGTCAGCGGACGGACGTACAGCGGGTAGAGGTACAGCTCCTCGGGCTGCCAGGCGAGCGCGGTGTCCAGCGAGCGGATCCAGCTCGCCCCGGTCTGGCCGTCGATGCCGTAGATGAGGTCGATGTTGAGCACCGGGAACCCGGCCGCGCGGATCCGGCCGAGGGCGGCCTCCACCTCGGCCCGTTTCTGCGGGCGGACGGCGGAGCGCGCCTCGGCGTCGTCGAAGGACTGCACGCCCAGGCTCAGCCGGGTGGCGCCCCGGGCGGCCAGCACCTCCAGCCGGTCGGCCGTCGCGGTGGCTGGCGAGGCCTCCACCGAGAGCGGTATCGCCCGCAGGTCGGCACCCATCCGCCGCTCGGCGATGTCGCACAGCCGTTCCAGCTCACCGGCCGTCAGATAGGTGGGAGTGCCTCCGCCGAACGCGGCCAGCGCGAACCGGGCGTCCTCGTCCAGCGCCGCGCGCACCGCCGTGGCCTGGCGCTCCAGGGCGTCCAGGTAGGCCGTGGTCAGGCCTTCGGGGCTGCCGATCCGGGTGAACAGGTTGCAGAAGCCGCAGCGCACCTCGCAGAACGGGATGTGCAGGTAGAGCGAGAGCGCGCGCTGGGCCTCGCCCTCCCACAGCTCCCGCAGCAGCGGGCGTTCGGGCAGCGGGCGGTAGGCCGTCTTGTGGGGGTAGGCGTAGACGTACGACTGGTACGGCGAGTCGGGGCGCGGGGGTGCGGTGGTCATGCGCGCTCCTCGGCGGTCGCGGTGGCCTCCGTCGGGTGGGCGGAGAGGGTGAAGTGCGTGTAGGGGACGGTCCAGACGACCTCGTGGCCGATCCGGTGCCCGGTGTAGCCGTCCTCGCCGTACGCGGTGCCGTGGTCGGAGCAGACGATCGCGAAGCAGGGGCGGCGGGCGCTCATCGCGGCGAACAGCCGGCCGATGTGCGCGTCCACGTACTCCAGGGCGGCGGCGTGGCTGGCCCGGGAGTCCCCGTGCTCACGGGTGGCGCCGGGCAGGTGGAACCAGTTCGGCTGGTGCAGCGCCGAGACGTTCAGGAACAGGAACAGCGGCTGTTCGGCGGACTGTTCGGCGGCGACCCGCTCGGCCAGGGCGACCTGCTCCTCGAAGGACTTCGGCGATGCCACCCCCAGCTCGGGCGCCCAGTGGCTCTCCTGGAAGAGGCCGGGCAGCACCGAACCCAGCGGGCCCTGCCTGTTGAAGAACCCGACGCCGCCGATGCACACGGTGCGGTATCCGGTCGCGGCCAGGGCCGTCGGCAGGTCGGGGGCGTCGAAGACCCAGGTGCGCGGGGCGGTGCTCTCGGAGCCGGCGAAGCGGGCCGCGAACAGGCGCGGGTGCGGGCCGCCGGGGGAGGCCGGGGTCGGCAGGAAGCCCGCCAGGATCGCCTGGTGGGAGGCGTAGGTGAAGCTGCCCGGCGCGTGCCGGCGCTCCCAGCGGCCGCCCGGGAGGACGGCGGCGAGGTTCGGGATCCGGCCGGCGGCGGCCAGTTCCTCGGCGACGTCGAAACGGAGCGTGTCGAGGGTGACGAGGAGCAGGTCGTGGGTGCCGACGACCGCGTTCATGTCGGGGTCCGGGGCGGTGGTCTGGTGGTTCATCGAGCGGGTTCCGTGATCTGGTGGTCCGTCGCCGGGGGCGACGACGGGGAGGGGGCGGTGAGCGCGGCGATCTGGGCGCCGTAGGTGTCGAGGCCCTCGGCGGGGCCGCCGGGCAGGCCGGTGAGGTTGGGGAGCAGGTCGCCGAAGGCGTTCACCTCGCCGACCAGGGCGCGCCGCCACCCGGCCGTGGGCAGGACGTCGACGCCGACCATCGGTGAGCCGGGGAAGCACGCCGCCGCGCGCTCGGCCGTCTCCAACAGGGCCGACCAGGCCGGACCGGCGGCCTCCCGGGCCTGCTCGACGCTGCCCCGGGCGCCGCCGAGGTGCAGGTTGGTCATGGGCTGGCCGCTGGTGCGCACCACGACGTGGGTGGCCCGGCCGGCGACCACCACGATCCTCAGGTCCGCCGAGCGGCCGGACTGCGAGGCCTTCGGGATCCACTGCTCGACGTGCAGCCCGTCCGGGGCCAGGCCGTCGACGATCGCGGCGACCTCCCGCTCGCCGCGGTAGCGGCGCACCCGCAGCGAGTTGTGCAACCGGCCGTCGGCGAGCTCCACCGAGGTGGTGGCCAGCAGCTGCCCGCGCGGCCCGAACTCCAGGGCCATCACCCCGGAGGCGGAGGAACCGTGCGCGGGCTTGACGAACACCCGGCGCAGGCCCGCCACGGCGAGGCGCTCGCGCAGGTGCTCCCAGCCGGTGACCTCACCGCCGAGAGCCCTGGGCACCGGCACCCCGGCTCCGGCGAGCAGCGCGTGCGCCCGGCGTTTGTCGAACATCACGGCGATCTCCTCCGGATCGCCGAGCAGCCGGGCACCGGGCCGGGCGGCCAGCCCGCGCAGTGCGGCCATGACCCCCGCGTACCAGGCGGCCGTGCCCTCGACCCTGGTCGGCGCGTAGCCGGGGCCGAGCGCGGGGCCGCGCAGCAACCGGTCGACCTCGGGCTCCTCGCCGGGCGACTCGATGCGCAGCAGACCTCCCTCGGGTAGCCGGTACCGGCCGGCCAGTACGTCCAGCCAGGGCAGGACGGCGGGCTCGGGCAGCCCGGCGGCCCGGGCCGCGGCGGCGAACAGCGTCACCCGTCGGTGCCCCGGATTGCCGAGGACGGTCAGCTGCACGGTCATCGTCCCGTCACCCGCCTACTCGGCGACCGAGACGTAGCGGTCGTCCTCGTCGTCCAGGTCGTCTCCCTCGGCCTCGCTGAGATCGAGGGAGACGCCGGGCAGGGCCTGGCGCAGGCGCTGCTGTATCTCCTCGCTCAGGTGGTGGTGGTGCAGGTCGAGGGAGCGCAGGTGGGTGAGCGGCTGGCCCTCCAGCAGGGCGGTGGCTCCCTCGTCGGTCAGCACGCCCATGGAGAGGTCGAGCGACTCCAGGCGGGCGACCACGGGGGCGTCGCCGAGGGCGGCGGCGATCTCGTCCTGGAACTCGCTGTTGGCCAACCCGAGGTGGCGCAGCTCCGGCAGCCGCGAGCCGTCCAGGAACGGCGCCAGATCGTCGATCGTCGCGTCACCGCCGTACTCGTCCACACCGAGCCAGAGGTCCAGGTGCTCCAGCGCGGGCAGTTCGGAGCCGGCCACCGCGCGGACCACGGTGGCCGGCAGGCCGCCGGACTCCAGGCGCAGGGTGGTCAGCGCATCGTGCCGGACCGGATCCAGGCCGAGGCCCGTGCCGCCGCGCACGGTCAGCGATCTCAGCGTGGGGAAGGCGGCCAGCAGCGGGGTGACGTCGTCCATCACCAGCCAGGAGACCTCGCACTCGTCGTACGTCACCTCGGCGAGGAACAGGGCCTCCAGGGCGGGCAGACGTCCGGCCGCGGCCGTGAGCGCCTCGATCACCGGACCGACCGGGCCGTAGCCCTCCTTCCAGTCCCACCAGGGGCCGATCACCAGGGCGCGCACGCCGGCCGGGTCGACCTCACGGAGGAAGGACTGCCAGAGCTGGGCGAAGTCCTGCTCGGACCGGTACGCGAGGGCGAGCCGCCAGGCGACCGAATCGGCGGCGGGCCGCGGCCGGGTGTCGGCGGGGACGAACTCGTGGATCGGCAGGTCGTGGAAGCGTTCGATGTGCCGGGAGATGGACATGTCGGATCCTGGTGGTCAGTCGGTCAGTCGGTCAGTCGGTCAGTCGGTCAGTCGGTCAGCCGGTCGGGTGGTTCGGCGGCGGTGCGTTGACGGCTACTCGGCCACGGCGACGTAGCGCCACTGGTCGTCGGGCTTGCCGGGCTCGGAGAGGTCGACCTCCACCTCGGGCAGGGCCTGGCGCAGGCGCTGCTGCACCTCCTCGGTCAGGAAGTGATGGTGCAGGTCGAGGGAGCGCAGGTGGGTGAGCGGCTGGCCCTCCAGCAGCGCGGTGGCGCCCTGGTCGGTCAGCACGCCCATGGAGAGGTTGAGCGACTCCAGCCGGGCGACCACCGGGGCGTGTGCCACGGCGGCCGCGATGTCGTCCTGGAACTCGCTGTTCTGGAGCCCGAGGTGGCGCAGCGCGGGGAAGCGGGTGCCGTCCAGGAACGGCGTGAGGTCGGCCATCGTGGCGTCGCCGCCGTAGCCGGCCACGCCCAGCCAGAGCTCCAGACGCTCCAGGGCCGGGAAGTCACTGCCGGCCACCGACCGCACGATCGCGCCCGGCAGGCCGCCGGCCTCGAAGCGCAGCGCCTTGAGCGCCTCGTGCCGCACCGGCTCCAGGACCAGACCGCCCTTGCCCTCCCAGTCCTCGGAGGCGCCGCGCACCACCAGTTCGGCCAGCCGCGGGAAGGCCGCCAGCAGCGGCGTGATGTCGCACTGCTGGATCCAGGAGATCTCGCACTCCTCGTAGGTGATGTCGCCGACGAACAGCGCGCGCAGGGCTGGCAGCCGGCCGGCGGCGGCGATGATCGCCTCCATCGGCTCCCGGAAGCTGTCGGGCTCCTCCGGCGACCACTGACCGATCACCAGGGCGCCGACCCGCGCGGTGTCGACGGCGCCGAGGAACTGCTCCCAGCGCTCGACGAACGTCGCCTCGGACTCGTACTCGAGCCTGATCCGCCAGGCGACCGCGTCCGCCTCCGGCAGCCGGACGGCGTCGGCTCGACCCTCCTCCTCGGCCTCCTCGAAGGCCTCCACGAAGTCGAAGACGGGAAGACCGTGGAACCGCTCGATGTGGTCGTTGACAGTCATGCGCTGCTCCTTTGGGGTCTGGGCCGAACAACTGTCTACCAGCCGGGACTGACAATCCGGCGGCCGGGGCGGTGCCCGGGCGCGTTGTCAGACCCTTGCTCTATGTTCGGGTCCTGGCTCCGGAGAGTGACCGCGGCGGGCGCGGCGGAGCCGTGGGTCCCGGCGTCCGCCGGGGTCCGGTCGTACGGCGAGGGAGGACCGATGTACCGCCAGGGCGATGTGCTGATCGTGCCGGTCGAGGAGAGCGCGGTGCCGCCGCGGGCGGCGGAGCTGGCCGTGCGGCCCCGGGACGCGCGGGGCCGGATGGTGCTGGCGCTCGGTGAGGTCACCGGGCACGCGCACGCCGTCGTCGGCCCCGGCGAGCTGCGCCGCGAGGCCGGGCCGTTCGGCGCCGGCTGGCTGCGCCTGCCCGAGGGCGGCCGGGTGGTGCACGAGGAGCACGCGGCGATACCGCTGCCCAAGGGCTGGTACCGGGTGGTCCGTCAGCGCGAGTACGTGCCGGGCGCGGTGCGGGTGGTCGCCGACTGACGACCGGTCCGCCCGCCCGACGGGGGGCGGACGACGACCGGGCACGAGGGCAGGGCGCGGCCGGAGCCGCGGCACGGAACGGGAACGGACGGCGGGCGGGGAGCCCGACCGGGAACGGAGCAGGGATGGAGACGGTGATCCACGAGAAGGTCCACGGCGACCGTACGGACGCGCGGGAGCTGCCCGGGCCGGCCGGGGTCACGGCCCGCTGGCGGGCGGCCGCGGCGGCCACCGGGGCGGGCGACCGGGCGGTGGCCGAACGCGCCGTCCGGGCCGCCTACCGGGCGGCCGGACTGCCCGAGCCCGAGGCGGTCCGCTGGTTCGGCTCGCCACTCGCCGCGACCGAGGCGGCGCTGGAGCTGCGGGCCGCCGGTGCGGAGAGCGTGCGCGAGGCCGTGCGCACCCGGCCCTGGGAGGAGGCCCGGCGCAGGGCCGTCGAGCAGGTCGGCACCACCGGGTGGGCGGGCCACTGGGCGCTTACCGGCGGCGAACTCGGCCCGGTCACCACGCCGCTCGCCGACCGGCTGCGCAACGCCGTGCTCGACCGGCTCGCCCCCGAGGCCGACCGGGAGGCCGACACCGCCGTGGCCGAGGCGGCCCGGGCCCGCCGCACCACCGTCCGGCTCGCCCTGCTGGACGCCGTGCGCGGCCAGCACGACGCGCCGTGGTTCGCCGCCTTCGAGGCCGCCGGCACGAGTGCCGACGCCGTCGCACCACTCGCCGAGCTGGCCCTGGAGGCCGGCTGGTGGTGGCCGTACCGCGACGTCGCCCTGCTCAGCGAACGGCCGTCCGGCCTGCACCGTGACGAGGCCGGACGGCTCGACCGGGCGGACGGGCCGGCCCTGGATTACGCCGACGGCTTCGCCCTGTACGCCTGGCGCGGCATGCCCGTGCCGTCGGAGTTCCTGGCGGGCCTGACCGAGGTGACGGTCGAGCGGATCCGCGCCGAGGAGAACGCCGAGCTGCGCCGCGTCCTGCTGGAGCACTACGGCTACGAGCGCTACCTTGCCGACTCCGGCGCCGAGCCCGTCCACCGGGACGAGACCGGCGTGCTCTGGCGGATCGTCCTGCCCGACGACGAGCCGGTGGTGATGGTCGAGGTGGTCAACTCCACGCCAGAGCCGGACGGCACCCGTCGCACCTACTGGTTGCGCGTCCCCCCGACCACCCGCACCGCCCGGGCCGGGGTCGCCTGGACCTTCGGCATACCCGAGACCGCCTACCACCCGCAGCGCGAGACCTGACCACGGACGGCTCTGCCGGCAATTCCGATCGGTCCTCCTGAGCTGCGTGTGTTGACCCTTACCCCACGTCAGGCCGCACGGTGGGCGCAGCGAACGCACGGATGATCGGAGGGACGCATGAGTTGGTCGGTGGGACAGGTCTCCGGCTTCGCCGGAGTCACGATCCGGACGCTGCACCACTACGACCGGTCGGGGCTGCTCTCGCCCAGTGAGCGCAGCCCGGCCGGGTACCGGCTCTACAGCGGTGCTGACCTCGCCAGGCTCCAGCAGATCCTCTTCTATCGGGAACTCGGCTTCCCGCTCGACGAGATCGCCGACATCCTGGCGGACCCACAGGCCAACGCGCTCGACCACCTGCTGGCGCGGCGGCAGGCACCCACCGAGCAGATCGCCCGGCTGCAGAGGCTCGTCGACGTCGCCGAGCGGGCCATCGAGGTGCGGCGCACCGGGGTCGAGCTGACCCCGGAGGAACGGTTCGAGGTCTTCGGGGACGTCGTCTTCGACCTCAGCTACGCCGCCGACGCCCATCTCGGTGGTCGGCACCTGGTGGCCGTACGTGGCGGACGGCTACCAGGTGCCGACCGGGGTCGAGGACTTCCCCCGGCCCGGACCGCCGCCGGTGTTCATCGGCTTCGGCAGCATGGCGGCGGGGCAGGGCGAGCGGCTGAGCGCCCTGGTGGTGGAAGCCCTGCGGCGGGCGGAGGTTCGGGGCGTGGTGCAGGCCGGTTGGGCCGGGATCGCCGGGGAGGGCGACGACGTGCTGTCGGTCGGCGAACTGCCGCACGCCCGGCTGCTCCCGCGCATGGCGGCGGTCGTGCACCACGCGGGTACGGCTGTTGCGGCGCTGCGCGCGGGAGTGCCGAGCGTGCCGGTCCCGGTGACGGCGGACCAGCCGTTCTGGGCCGACCGGCTCGCCAGGCTCGGCGCCGCGACGGCTCCGCTCCGGTTCGCCGACCTCACCGCCGACCGGCTGGCGGAGGCCATCCGACAGGCCGTCGTGGAGCAGCGGCTACGGGAGCGGGCGCAGAAGGTGGCCCGCGCGGTGGCCATGGAGGACGGCGCGGGGCAGGTCGCGGAGGCGGTGGCGGCGTTGGGCAGGTAGGGGGAGGCAGGGAGGAGAAGGCAGGGAGGTGGCGAGCGGACGGCTGAGGGCCCTCATGACAGGGTCCGCTCCAGCCAGTCGAGCACCACGGCGTTGCGGAACCGTGGCGCCATCGGGGCGCGGTGCCCGCCGGCGCTCCGGGCGGCGGTGAGGACGGTGTGCTGATCGGGAGAACGGAGGAGGTGGTCGAGGACCGGGCGGCGGATGACGCGTTCCCGGTGGTTCCAGCGGTCTGGGCGGTCACGGCTCGGTCCGTTCCGGTCAGGCCCGCAGGCCGTGGCGTCTGGTGTACACCAGGTGGAACAGGAGCAGCGGCGTGACGATCACCGGCCAGCTCAGGTTCATGGCGGCCGGGGCGGCGTCGACAGGAAGGAGGTACGCGAAGGCCAGTTGGACAAGGGCGTTGAGCAGGCTGGCGGCGCCCCAGACGACGGTGAGCACCCGCAGGCCGCGGCGGAACACGGCGTCCTGCTCCCAGCGGCCCTCCCAGGCACACAGCCCGTCCTCGCCGGCCTTGGCCCGTACGAAGGAGCGGAACACGACCATCAGGGCCGGGCGGCCGCAGACGACCGAGGCCAGTAGCCAGACTCCGACGAGTCCGCCGAGCATGCCCGTCCAGGCTTCGCGGATCAGCAGGGTGCGGGCGTCCCCGGTGAGCGCGGACAGCACCAGACCGAGCACGATCATGCTGAGGACCAGCAGGGCCAGGAAGTCGACGCGGCGGGTCCGGACCAGCCGTGCCACCACGGTGACGGCGGGTACGGCGGCGGACCAGAGCAGTGACCACCACTGGTCCGTGCCCGCCGTGCGCAGCCCGTAGTAGACGGCGAGCGGCAGGCAGAGATCGGCCAGCAGGGGTAACAGAGCGGCGGCGCGGCGCGGGGCGGCGTGAAGGGTCACTTCGCCTCCACGTTCCTGGTCGCGAGAGAGAACAGGGTGACCAGCTCACGGCCGTAGGCCCGGGCGTCGAAGTCGTCCACGGCGGACAGCCGGTTGGCGGCCGCGTCGATCGAGGCGCGGATCGCGGTGGCCATCGCCTCGGCGTCGAACGGCCGGAAGTCACCGCTGAGCTGTCCGTTCCGCAGGTGCTCGACCAGCAGCGCCACCGGGGCGTCGAAGTCCGTCGAGCTGACCAGCGGACTGCCGTCCTCCCGGCGGGCGTTGGCGAGGACGTCCACCAGCGCCCGCACCTCGACCGGGTGCTCCGCCAGGAACTCCAGGTTGGCCTCGATGTAGGCGGACAGCTGTGCGGCGGGTTCCGGGCGTGCCTCGATGCGCGGTTGCATGAAGGCCCGGGCCGTCTCCTGGACGGTGCCGACGAGGGCCTGGAAGAGGTCTCCCTTGTCCTCGAAGTGGTACGAGATCAGCCGCACGCTGGAGAGCTTCGCTCGCTTCGCGATCTGCGCGAACGAGGCCCGGGCGTATCCGAGTTCGGCGACGGTCTCGATCGTGGCGGTGACGATCTGGGTGCGTCGGGCGTCGGTGGTGAGGCTCCGGCCGGAGCCGCCGCCGGCTGGGGCGGAGTCAGGATTTACTCGCATGAGTAAAAATTAACATGGACCGGCAAAGTCGGGGGCGCGGAAGTGCCCCGCCCATGCGCGCGCGGATGTGGCGGGGCGGATCCCCGGTGACAGTCGGCCCCGTCGGTCGGCGGACGTCAGGACGTCAGGACGTCAGGACGCCCGGGCGATCAGGACGGGCTGGAAGAACCCGGTGTCGGCGGGCTGCTCCCAGCGGGCGCCGGACAGGCCCGCCTCGGTGGTGGCGCGGGCGGCGGCGGCCGGGCTGAGGTCGGTGCCGGTGACGCGGTGGCCGAGCGCGGCCAGGCCGATCGCCTGGGTGCCGATGCCGCAGGCGCAGTCCAGAACCTCGGCTGGGCGGTTGCCGAGGTGGGCGCGGATCGGGGCGTCCAGGGCGGCGCCCTGGCGGGCGAGCGAGGCGTTCCAGTCGGCGTACAGCAGGTGGTAGCCGGCGGCGAAATCGTCGTAGAAGCGGCCGAGATCGGACTGGGTCATGGCGTCAGGTCTCCAGGGGAGGGCGGTGGGTGCGGCAACGGGGACGTCCGGCCCGCCGGGAACCCGGAACGGATCCCGGCGGGCCGAGCGGAGCCTCGGAGGACGCGACCGGCGCCCGCCGTCAGGACTGCGCGACCAGCTCCAGGTGCGCGTCGTGCCAGAGGTCCTCGTCACCGTCCGGCAGGAGCAGGACCCGGCCCGGTCGCAGGGCCTCGATGGCGCCCGGGTCGTGGGTGACCATCACGATCGCGCCCGGGTACGTGCCGACCGCCGCCAGGACCTCGGCGCGGGAGACCGGGTCGAGGTTGTTGGTCGGCTCGTCCAGCAGCAGGACGTTGGCGCCGGAGTGCACCAGGCCGGCCAGGGCGAGCCGGGTCTTCTCGCCCCCGGACAGCACGCCGGCCGGCTTGTCGGCGTCGTCGCCGCGGAAGAGGAACGCACCGAGCACGTGCCGCAGTTCGCCGTCGGTGAGGCCGGGGGCGGCCTGGGCGAGGTTGTCGCGCACGCTGAGTGCCGGGTCGAGGGTGTCGTGTTCCTGGGCGAAGTAGCCGAGCCGCAGGCCGGTGCCCGGTACGACGCGGCCGGAGTCGGGAGCCTCCCGGCCCGCCAGGATGCGCAACAGGGTGGTCTTGCCGGCCCCGTTCAGGCCGAGCACGACCAGCCGGCTGCCGCGGTCCACGGCCAGGTCCAGCCCGGTCAGGACCGGACGGCCGCCGTAGGACTTGGCGAGGCTGACAGCGCCGAGCGGCATCCGGCCGCAGGGGGCGGGCTCGGGCAGCCGGATGCGGGCGGTGCGCTCGGTCTGGCGGACGGGTTCGAGTTCGGCCAGCATCCGGTCGGCCCGGCGGGCCATGCTGCGGGCGGTGGTCGCGGTGGCGACGTTGGCGCGCATCCGGTGGGCCTGCGCGTGCAGGGCGGCGGCCTTGCGCTCGGCGTTGGCCCGCTCCCGGGTGCGGCGGCGCTCGTCGGCGGCGCGCTGGGTCAGGTAGGCCTGCCAGCCGGTGTTGTGGACGTCGATCGTGGCGCGTTGCGGGTCCAGGTGGAAGACCCGGTTGACGGTCTCGGCGAGCAGCCCGAGGTCGTGGCTGATCAGCACCAGCCCGCCCTGGTGGGTGGCGAGGAAGCCGCGCAGCCAGGCGACGGAGTCGGCGTCCAGGTGGTTGGTCGGCTCGTCCAGCAGCAGGGTGCCGTGGTCGGCGAACAGGATGCGGGCCAGTTCGACCCGGCGGCGCTGGCCGCCGGAGAGCGTGCCGACGGGGGAGTCCATCATCCGGGCGGGCAGGCCGAGCCCGGCCGCGACCCGGGCCGCCTCGGCCTCGGTGGCGTAGCCGCCCAGGGCCTGGAACCCGGCTTCGGCGCGCACATAGGAGTCCATCGCCCGGCGCTCCTCGGCGGGCGACCCGGCGCGGGCCATCGCCGTCTCGGCGGCGCGCAGGGCGCGGACGGCGGTGTCCAGGCCGCGGGCGGACAGGATTCGGTCGGCGACGGTGGCCGACGGGTCGGCGGCTCGGGAGTCCTGGGGGAGGTAGCCGACGGGCCCGGTCCGGGTGACCGTGCCGGCGGCGGGCGCCTGCTGTCCGGCCAGGGTGGCCAGCAGGGTGGTCTTGCCGGCGCCGTTGCGGCCGACCAGGCCGATCCGGTCGCCGGGGGTGATGTGCAGGGTGACGTCGGACAGCAGCAGACGGGCGCCGACGCGCACGTCGACACCACGGGTGGTGATCATGGGATAACGCTCCGAAATTGCTGGCGGACACACGGGTGGCGTGGAAGCGGGTCCGTCAGCTAGGAAATTCGGGGCGTAGACATGCGAGGCAGGCTATCGGGCGAGTGGGTGGGGTGCATCCGATTTCGGGCGGCGCACATCCGGATTGCCGGGGCCCCGGTGAGGCGGCCGGGCCCTGCGGGGAGGTCGGGCCCTCGCGAGGGGGAGGGTGTCGGCGTGGTTTCGGACACCCCGCCCCCGCAGGTGGCGCACCGGGCCGCCTTGTCGTGGCCATGCCCTGTTCGCTTACATGTCCGCATGCCCCGACGCGATCTCGTACTCCTGACCGATCACAGCTCGACCGAGGGCAGCCGACAGGTGCTCGCCGCCGCCGCGCGGACGCTGACCGGCCGGGAGCCCGTGCAACTGGACGCCCGGCACTTCATGGCCGGCGGCAGCGGCCGGATCGAGCCCGACGACACGGGCGGGATCCGGCTGGTGGCCGGCGACCGGGCCGTGATCGCCGACACCGTGATCGTCTACGAGATCCCACCGCACCGGCGCCGTGCCTTCGCCGACTGTCAGCGGCAGTTGCGCGGGCACGGTGTCCGCTCGCTCGGCAGCGACGCCGAGGCGTGGCGGGCGGCCACCGAGAAGGACCTCACGGTCGCCCGCTTCGTCCGCGACGGCGTGCCGCACCTGCACGGCATCGTGCTCTCCCGGCCGAGTCCGGAAGCCGCCGCCGAGGTCTTCGCGGAACTCGGCGGCGACGTCTGGGTCCGGCCCCGCGTGGGGGCGGGCGGTGACGACGTCTTCCGCGTCACCACCCGCAGCCGGCTCGCCGCCGTCGCGCGGCACTACGCGCGGGCCGGGACGGACTGGCTGATCGCCCGCGACGCGCGCAACTTCCTCCCGGACGGGCGCCGGTACCAGTACCGGGTGGTGGTGTTGCACGGGCGCGTGGTCCGGGTGGTCGAGCTCGTCCAGACGGACCCGGACGCACCTTGCGACGAGAGCCGGGGCGCCGTCCCCAGGCTGCTGGACTACAGCGAACTGCCGGACGGACTCGCGGAGTCGGCCATCGCGGCCGCCGCGTCCCTGGGGCTCGACCTCGCGGGGGTGGACCTCGCCGCCGAGAACGGCGGGGTGGTCTTCGAAGCCGAGGTCCACCCCGCCTTCGGCCGGCGCGGCCTGGAGCAGGTGGCCCTGCCGTACGTCGCCGCGCACCTCGCCGAGTAGCACGGCGCGGGCGGGTAGCACGGCGCGGGCGGTAGCGCGGTGCCGAAGGGCAGCGCGGCCCCGGCCGTGCGGCGCCGCTCCAGCACGGGAGTGCAGCTCCCGCAGGGGGTGCCCTCCGATCAGGGCGCGCCCCCGAACGGGAGGCGGTGACCACCCCGCCACTCGACCCTGCCACTCAGCCCCGTCGCTCAGCTCCGCAGCACCACCCCGAGCACCGACGGTCGGAGCAGCAGCGACGGCGGCGCCACCAGCGACATCACCTCGTGGAACGCCGCCGTGACCGCGGGGTCCCGGGTGCTGCCGGCGAGCACCTTGTCGAAGAACCGGTGCTGGAGTCCGACCAGGGTGCCGGAGGGTGCGCCGGTGGTGGCGGGGAAGCGGGCGTCCTCGGTGCAGGAGATCATCCAGGGCATCTTGGACGCCGCCGCCACCGCGCGCCGCGCGGCCCGCGCCGTGGCATGCCCGATGCCGCCGTGCCGCTTCGCGGTCCGGCGCAGTTCCCGGGCGCAGAACAGGGCGACGGTGACGCCCTGCCCGTACACCGGGTTGAAGGTGCTCGCGGCGTCGCCGACCACCACCAGGCCGTCCGGGCAGCTGCGCTCGTAGTGCCGCCGCACGCCCGGGCCGGGCAGGAAGCCCCGCACCTCGCCGGCCGGTTCGGCGCCCCGCAGCACCTCCTCCAGCATCGGATCGCGCAGCATGCCCAGGTGCTTGGTGAACCCCGCCTCGCCGGTCGCCGGTTCGGCGCCGCGCATCCCGGCGAGGCTGACGATCCAGCGGTCGCCCTCGACCGGGAGCAGCACGCCCATCCGCGGCCCGTCCGGCGCCTTGGTCTGGAGGTAGACCGCCCGGTTGCCGAGGTCGGACCCGGCGGGGCGGTGGAAGATCCGGGAGGCGTACGCGACGCCCGCGTCCACCCGTTCCTCGGGCACCGGCCGGCAACCCAGCTCGGTGAGCCACTTCGGCACCGAGCTGGAGCGGCCTGCCGCGTCCACCACCAACTCGGCGGGGATCTCGCGGACTTCACCGCGCTCGGAGCCGCGCTCGGAGCCGCGATCGGAGCCGCGATCGGAGTCGCGCTCTGCGTCGCGCTCGGAGCCGCGTCCGGATCCGCGCTCGCGGACCTTCACCCCGGTCACCGTGGTCGCCGAGCCGAGCAGTCCGACGGCGTCCGTCCCCTCCAGGATCTCGATCGCGGGATGGGCACGGACCCGGTCCAGCACGAGCTTGTCCAGCAGCGGCCGGGTGGAGCAGAGGAACTTCAGCTGTGCCTGGTACTCGGCCAGCCAGCCCGCAGAGCTGAGCCACCGGACGTCCGAGGCCGCCACCTGCTGCGCGCCCGCGGCCGTCAGCTCCTGCTTGATGCCGGGCATCATCTCCTCCAGAAGCCGGTGCCCGGCCTCCAGCACCAGGTGGGCGTGTCGGCCCTGCGGCACCCCGGCCCGGAACTCGGCCCCTTCGGGGTACCGGTCCCGCTCCACCACGACGATCCGCTCGGCGAACCCGCGCAGCGCCCACGCGGCCGCCATCCCCGCGAGCCCGCCGCCGATCACGACCGCCGTGCCCCGCCCCGGGGCCCTCTCCGAAGTAGTCATGACACGTAGCGTAGTGGCGCGAGTGACTTCCCGTGACGGCTTCGCCATGAACGAACACCCCCGCACGCAAGGGTCGTTGACGCCGGTCGGCGCGGTCTCGGCGGCGGGCTCGCGGGGATGGCGGCCGGGCCCCGCGGCGCGCGTCGGCGCCCGGTGCCGTGTGCGGCGCGGCGTGCGGCAGGGCGGGCGAGGGGCCCCGATGAGGGTCCCCGCCGTGCGGGTACTAGACTCGGCGGGGTTGTGCTGGCGCCTCTTCGGTGCGTGAGCGCGCGGAAGCCAGGAGGTGAGAGCCGTGGAGTGCAGTAGTACGGGCCGAAGTCGGCCCCGCCCCCGGTTGTCCCGCACCACTCGCGGCCCCCGGCACACCTCCTCCCGTACGGCTCCCGCGCGGCACTGACCTCGTCCTCCTGGCGAGGTGCCGCCGGTCGCGCCGTGCGCGTGGCGGCCGGCCGGGCGCCTCCGGTCCGCCCTCTTCCCCTGGCGGCCGGACACCCACCGTGGAGGTCCCCGCCATGTCCGACTGGCGTGTGCGCGCCGTGCGCGCGAGCAAGCGTCCGTTCTCCCGTCCTGTCGTCCGGCCCGTGGACAGCCAGCCGGCGCCCGAGCACTCGATGGACCCGCGCCCGGACCAGCCCGTCGAGCCGGTGACGCTGGAACGTTCCGTCGTGGACGCCGCGGTCTACCGGGACGGCCGCCGGATCGAGGCGCCCACCGACCTCGCCGACATCTTCCGCAAGCTGCCCGACCGGCCCGGCACGATGGCGTGGATCGGCCTGTTCCGCCCCGCGGAGGCGCAGCTGCTGGAGGCCGCCGACCGGTTCAACCTGCACGAGCTGGCCGTCGAGGACGCCATCGTCGCCCACCAGCGGCCGAAGCTGGAGCGCTACGGCGACACCCTGTTCGTGGTGCTGCGCGCCGCCCGCTACCTGGACGAGGCGGAGGAGGTCGACTTCGGCGAGATCCACCTCTTCATCGGCCCCGACTTCGTGCTCACCGTCCGCCACTCCCAGGCCCCCGACCTCTCCGCGGTGCGCCGCCGGCTGGAGGACGACCCGGAGCTGCTGGCGCTGGGCCCGGAGGCGGTGCTGTACGCGGTGCTGGACGCGGTGGTGGACGGCTACGCGCCGGTGATCGCCGGCCTCCAGCACGACATCGACGAGATCGAGACCGAGGTGTTCAGCGGGGACCCGCAGGTCTCCCGCCGCATCTACGAACTGTCCCGCGAGGTGATCGAGTTCCAGCGGGCCACCCGCCCGCTGCTGGAGATCATGCGGAGCCTGGAGGCGGGCTTCGGCAAGTACGGCACCGACGACGAGCTCCAGCGCTACCTGCGCGACGTCGCCGACCACGCCACCTACGCCGCCGAGCGGGTGGACGGCTTCCGGCAGATGCTCCAGAACATCCTGGCCGTCAACGCCACCCTGGTCTCGCAGCGGCAGAACGAGGAGATGAAGCAGCTCGCCGAGGCCGGGCACGCGCAGAACGACGAGATCAAGAAGATCTCCTCCTGGGCGGCCATCCTCTTCGCGCCGACGCTCATCGGCACGGTGTACGGGATGAACTTCGAGATCATGCCGGAGCTCAGGTGGGCCTTCGGCTACCCGTTCGCGATCGGGCTGATGGCCCTGGTCTGTACCGGGCTGTACCTGATCTTCAAGAAGCGGGACTGGCTGTAGGTCCGGGCGGTAGGACGCCGTTCGCCCGGCTGGGCCGGCGGTTGCCGGGGGGCCGTTCGTCGCTCACCGGACGGTGACGACTCGGTGTCGGTCCGAGGACGTCGGGTGCCGGTGCGGGCGTGGTGGGGGATCCTTCCCGGAGAGGGGGAGGAGGCCCGGATGCGGGCGATCGCGGGGATGCTGGTGGCGGCCGTGACGGTCGGGCTGCTGTTGGGCGGGGCGGTGGGCCTGGTGCTGTTCGTCGTCACGGACTGGCTCGGTCCTCTCGTCCGGGCGGTGCGCGAGCAGGAGCAGTTCTTCTGGTTCCTCGGCACTCCCTAGCCTCCCGGCCGGTGAGGCGAACAGGCCAACAGGCGAGGAGGCGAACAGGCCAACAGGCGAATGGGCGAGCAGGTCGCCGGTACTCGGCGTGCCGCCGGACGGCGCCGTCCGGGGCGTCACCCGCGTGCCGGATTGACAAGGGGCCTTGCCGTAGCGGCAAATGGCAGGCATGGCCGACGAAGAGTTCGAGAACGTCCTCACCACGGTGGGTCCGAGGCTGCGGGCGTTGCGCCGGGAGCGCGGCACCACGCTCGCCAAACTGGCCGCCACCACCGGGATCTCACTCAGCACCCTGTCCCGGCTGGAGTCCGGGCAGCGCAAGCCGACCCTGGAGCTGCTGCTGCCGCTGGCCCGGGAGTACCGGGTGCCGTTGGACGAGTTGGTCGGGGCCCCGGCCACCGGGGACCCGCGGATCCACCCCCGCCCGGTGACCAGGAACGGCCAGACCATCGTTCCGCTGACCCGCCACCTGGGCGGGCTGCACGCCTACAAGCACATCGTGCCGCCGGGCAGGAACGCCGGACCGGAGCTGGAGCTGAAGGTCCACGAGGGCTACGAGTGGCTGTACGTGCTGTCCGGCCGGCTGCGGCTGGTGCTCGGCGCCCACGACCTGGTGCTGACGGCCGGTGAGGCCGCCGAGTTCGACACCCGCACCCCGCACGCCTTCGGCAACGCCGGCCCGCAGCCGGTGGAGTTCCTCAGCCTGTTCGGTCCGCAGGGCGAGCGCATCCACGTCAGGGCGCGCCCGGGAACCTCTGTTCGGTAGGTTCGTTCCTGACAGGGGGTCTTCGTTTCGGCTCCCGCCAGGCCGTCGGGAGGGGCCGAGGAGATGAGTGTGCAGCAGAGTGCGGAGTCCGACGAGAGCGGCGGAGCCGGGGAGCGGGAGGAGTCCGGGGGCGGCCGGGCGGAGGCGGCCGCGCGCACCGCGGTCGCGGAGGCCGCGGGCGGCCCCCGGGCGGCGAACGGGAACACGGGCAGGGCTACGGGCGGGACCACGGACGGGGCGGCCGAGCGGCCGCGGAAGAAGCGCCCGTTCTGGCAGGAGCTGCCGATCCTCCTGGTGATCGCGCTGCTGCTCTCGCTCGGCATCAAGACCTTCTTCGTCCAGGCCTTCTCGATCCCCTCCGGCTCGATGGAGCAGACCCTCGCGATCGGCGACCGGGTGCTGGTGGACAAGTTCACCCCGTGGTTCGGCGCCAAGCCGGAGCGCGGCGAGGTGGTGGTGTTCCGTGATCCGGGCGGCTGGCTGGAGGGCACGCCGACCGCCCCCGACGACTCCGTGATGGGGACCGTCCAGAAGGCGCTCAGCACCGTCGGCCTGATGCCCTCGGCGGACGAGAAGGACCTGATCAAGCGGGTGATCGCGGTCGGCGGGGACACCGTCGACTGCGAGGCGGGCGCGCCGCTGAAGGTGAACGGCGTCGCGCTGGACGAGCCGTACCTGTTCCCCGGGGCGACGCCCTGCGACAACGACCCGGTCGGCACCGTCACCGTGCCCAAGGGCAAGCTGTGGGTGATGGGCGACCACCGCAACAACTCGCGGGACTCCCGCTGGCACCACAACGCGACCGGTGACGGCTTCGTGCCGGTGGACAACGTGGTCGGCCGGGCCTTCGTGGTCGCCTGGCCGCTGTCCGACTGGTCCACCCTGCCGGTGCCGGACACCTTCGACAAGGTGCCGGCCGGGGCGGCGGGAGCGGCCGACGCGCCGTTCGGGACGCCGCCGGCGCCGGAGGCGGCCGCGTTGGCCGGGATCGTGCCGCTCGCCCTGTGGCAGCGGCGGCGGTCGGCCCGCGGCGCCTCGGCGCGGAAGGGCGGAGCCTCGGCGCGGAACGGCGGGTGAGGCCGGTCCGGTTCCGCGTCGTGTCCGGCCCGGGCCGATCGTTCCCGGCGCGCGGGACTCCTTCCGTCGAACGCCTCCCGTCGAATCGCCTCCTGTCGAACGCCTCCCGTCGAACACCTCCCACTGAGCTCTACACGCCTGTAGAGTTCGCGAGGTGAACTGCGCCCGGCCGCCGGCCGCCCCGAGCGGGTGGCCGGGCGGCCGGGTCCTGGTCGGGAGGCGGAGCCGTGACGGAGAGTCAGTGCGGTCCCGGGCGCGCCGGGGGCCCGGCGGGCGCGGAACCGCCGGACCGGGACGTCCAGTGGGTGTACCAGCCGGTCGAGGTCGACCTCGGGGACGGTGCCTGGGCGCTCGGCCGGATCAGCGCCTGGTGGCAGGACGCGGCCGGGCAGCGCTGGTGCCGGCTGCGGATCGGCCGCAGCGGACAGCCCGCCGGCTGGCAGCGGTTCGACCCCGCCCGGGTGCTGTTGCTGCCGCTCTCCGGGCTCTGAACGGGCCGGCGGAAAGTTCTTGGCGGAACCGTTCGGCGGGCCCTATCGTCCCTGGGAGCGACCGCTGGCAGGCCACTTACCGACCGGGGACGACGTGACTTCGGAGATCAACTTCAGCAACAACTACCGCGACCTGTGCGAGCAGCACGGCACTGGTGCGGGATTCCAGTTCGAGTTCTACTGCTACCGCTGCTCGGACACCTGGCGGTCGGCGTTCGAGCCGTTCCGCACCGGCCAGATGGCCGGGTGGATAGGCAAGGGCGTCAGCGCGGCCTGGAACCTCATCGGCGGGAACGCCAACACCATCAGCAACGCCGCCGACGGACTGGCCGGTCAGACCTGGGGCACCTCGCGGGACTCCGCCTTCCAGCGGGCCGTCACCAACGCCCAGTCGCACTTCAACCGCTGTGCCCGGTGCACCAACTACGTCTGCGGCCGCTGCTTCGACCCCGCCCAGGGCCTGTGCCACAACTGCGCCCCGGACACCGCCGCCGAGGCGACGGCGGCGCGGCAGCGCGGCGTCAACGACGCGGCCACCGATCGCGCGTTCAAGGCCGGGCAGCAGTCCGGCGCCGAGTTCGACGTCAGCACGCCGCGCCAGCTGGTCTGCCCGCAGTGCCACACCGAGACGCACGGCACGGCGTTCTGCCCGGGCTGCGGCTTCCGGCTGGCGCAGCCCGTCCAGTGCACGGGCTGTCACAAGGACGTGCCGGACGGCGCCGCCTTCTGCCCGTCCTGCGGGACGAGGCGCTGACCGTTCGGCGCAGGCGGCCGTCGGGGTGCTGACTCCCCCTCGGACCCGGACGGCGGGGCGTGCCCGGAGCAGCGGACCGGGGGCGCCCCGCCGTCGACCGCGTGGGGCCCCGGTCAGCCGTAGGAGAGGTTGGCGCAGGGATCGTCGTCGGCCGAGCGTGCGGCGCCGCTGATGCTGCTGGGCAGCGGGGCGGGCGCGGTGGCGGCCCCGCCGGGTGCCGGCGCGGTGGCGGCCGCAGGGTTGGCGCCGGCGAAGTCGTGGCCGAGGACGACGCTGACGCCCCGTCCGCCGGGCTGCACGGTCGCGCCGGGGAACAGCTTGGCGACGGCCTCGGCGGCGGTGCGCTCGCCCGTGCCGTACTCGACGACGGTGGTGCTGCGGGGCTTGCCGGTCGCGTTGCCGACGCTGGCGACGGTGTAGCCGGCGCCCTTGACGGTCTCCGCGGCCCGGCCGCCGAGCCCGGTCTCGCCGGTGCTGTTGAGCACGGCGACCTTCACCGCGGCGGCCCTGGCGTCCGAGGTCGGGGTGGGGGACGGGGGCAGGGGCGCTTCGGTGGCGGGGCCGGTGGGGGCGTCGGAGCCGGTGTCGGCGGGGGCGCTGGCGTCCTGGCCGTCGATGGTGCGGTCGGCCTTGAGCGCGGCCCACAGCTGGTCCACGTCCGGGTGCACCAGGGCGACCCGGGGGCCCTCGTAACGCCAGGGCACGGTCAGGAACTTGACGTCGTGCAGGTCGATGTCCTTGAGCGACGTGGCGAAGGAGAGCAGTTTGGCGGCCGAGCCGAGCCCGGGGTCGACGGTCAGCGACTTGGTGGCCGCGTCGGCCAGCGGCAGCAGGGTGGTCGGGTCCATGCCGTGGGACTTGACCTCCTTGATGAGGGAGGAGAGGAAGGCCTGCTGACGCTTGGTGCGGCCGATGTCGGAGCCGTCGCCGATGCCGTGCCGGACCCGCACGTAGTCCAGTGCGGACTGCCCCTCGACCTTCTGCTTGCCCTTGGGGAATATCAGTTTGCCCTTGTGGCCGAGGTTGGGGTTGAGGTCCCCCTCGTGGATGTCGTTCGGCAGGCAGACCTCCACGCCGCCGACTGCCTTGGTCATCGAGGCGAAGCCGTTGAAGTCGACCACGATGGTGTGGTCGACGCGAAGGTTGGTCAGCTTCTCGACGGCGTTCTGGGTGCAGGCCGGGTTGCCCTGGTCGCTGCCGCCGACCGAGAAGGCACTGTTGAACATCACATTGGTCTGTTCCTTGGTCCACTTGCCGTTGGGGAGCTTGCACGGCGGGAGGGTGACCAGGGAGTCGCGGGGGATGGAGATGCCGACGGCGTGCTTGTGGTCCGCGTAGACGTGCAGCAGGATCGCGGTGTCCGAGCGGGCGCCGCCGTCCCCGCCGCCGCCCAGGTCGCTGTTGCCGTTGCCGCGGCTGTCCGAACCGATCAGCAGGACGTTGACCGGGGTGCGGCCCTGGGCGTCCGGAGCGGCGGCGTCCGGGCGGTCCTTGCTGAGGGCGTCGCCGTCGAAGGTGCTGATGTTGCTGTTCAGCCGGTAGTAGAGGGCGCCGCCGCCGAGGACGGCGAGGGCGGTGCAGCCGGCGGTGGCCCAGAGCACCTTCTCCTTGGTGCTGCGTTTGGGCTTCTTCTTGGCCCGGCCGGCCGAGGTCCTGGCCCGGCCCGCCGAACGGGGGCCCGGTATATCCGTGTTGTCCTGGCTCCGGTCGCTTCCACGGCCCGCGGCCCGGCGCCCGCCCGCCCGGTGCGGCGAATTCTCGGCTTCGGGGGAACCCTTGCGGCCAGGCACGTCGTCATCCTCCACAGTTGCCACGCGAGCCCCCGTCGAAGCGGCGGGTTCGCATGGCCCGGGGCCGGAGCCGATCCGGGCAGGGCCCGTCGCTAAACTTTTACACCGCTGTAGAACTTCAGTGGAGCATACTAGGCGCGGAAGAGAAAACCAGCTGGTCAGACCATGAGAAATTGGTCAGAGCGGCTGGCCCGTGCTGCTCCGTACGAGTGCGAGGAGCATGATGACTGATCGGATCATACGTTCGATAGCCGGTGCCCTGGTGGCCCTGCTGGCCGCCGTCGGCCTCACCGCCGTGGCCTCGGGGGCGGCGGTCGCCGCGCCACGGACAGCCGCGGCAGCGGTCGCCGACAACGCCTCGTCCGCGAACACCTTGTCCGTGAACGCCTCGTCCGTGAACGCCACGTCCGCGCGCACCGGGCAGGAGGTCCGCACCGAGGCGCGCGCCGCATCTGCCGCTGACGCCGCCCGCCTCGCGGCCAAGGAGGAGAAGAAGAAAAAGGGCTTCTTCGCCAAGCTGGGCAAGTTCCTGCTGGTCGTGGTGATCCTGATCATCCTGTTCTTCGTGCTGCTGATCGTCGGGGTCGTCTACCTCGTCAAGCGGATCGTCAGCCGCCGCAAGTAGCCGCCGGCTGTCCTCGACCGCGAGCAGCCGCCCGCTGCCGTGACCCGGGCGTTCGCCGCCGCCTCCCGGGCGGCGGAGCCGGAACGACCGCCCGGGCCGGGCCACTTGACGGCGATTGGCCCTGTCCCGGCTGCCGGGACCGCGCCGAGGATGAGCGCCATGAGCGACTTCCACTCCCGCCGGGCCCCGCACCCGGCCCCCCGTACGGACGACGGGCTGCGGCCCGAGAGCCGGGTCGTCCACCCGCCGCTCGCCGAGGCCGCCGGCAGCCGTCCGCTCGGCGTGCCGCTGCACCAGGGCCACCTGTTCGCCTTCGAGACCGGCGACGCGCTCGCCCGCGCCCACGGCGGACCGGACGGCGCCTTCTTCTACAACCGCTTCGGCAATCCCACCGTCCGCACGCTGGAACAGGCCGTCGCCGATCTGGAGGGCGGCACCGGCGCCCTCGCCACCGCCTCCGGCATGGGGGCGATCAGCACCGCGCTGCTCGCCCTGCTGCGTGCCGGCGACCACGTCATCGCCCAGCGCAGTCTGTACGGCGGCACCGTCGGCGCGCTGACCGACCTCACCGAGCGGTGGGGCGTCGAGGTCGACTACGTGAGCGGCGACGACCCCGCCGCAGTGGCGGCCGCGTTGCGCCCCGACACCCGGGTGCTGCTCCTGGAGACCGTCTCCAACCCCACCACCCGGGTCACCGACCTGCCCGGGCTGATCGCCGTCGCGAAGCGGGCCGGGGTGGTGAGCGTGGTGGACAACACCTTCGCGACCCCGCTGCTGTGCCGCCCGGTCGAGCACGGCGCGGACGTCGTGATCCACTCCGTGACCAAGTACCTGGGCGGGCACTCGGACGTCCTCGGCGGGATCGCCGTCTTCGCCGACCCGGAGCTCCACCACCGGGTCTGGCGGCGCTCGCTCGAACTCGGCGCCGCCGCCGATCCGTTCGCCGCCTGGCTGACCCTGCGCGGAATGCAGACCCTCGCCCTGCGGGTCCGCCGGCACTGCGAGAGCGCGCTCGACCTGGCCGGCCGGCTCGCCGCCCACCCCGCGGTCACCGCCGTCCACTACCCGGGCCTGCCCACCCACCCCGACCACGAACTCGCCCGCCGCCTGCTCCCCGACGGCCACGGCGGCGTCCTGGCCTTCGACCTGGCCGGCGGCCGCGCGGCGGCCGCGACGTTCACCGAGTCCGTCCGGCTCGCCTCGCTGGCCCCGTCGCTGGGCGATGTGCACACCCTGGTGCTGCACCCGGCCAGCACCTCCCACCGGCAGCTGTCGGACGAGGAGTTGGCGGCGGTGGGCATCGGCCCGGGGACGGTGCGGGTGTCGGTGGGCATCGAGCACCCGGAGGATATCTGGGCGGACGTGGAGCGGGCGCTGGCGAAGGTGTGAGCGCAGGAGGGGCCGCCGGGGCCGGGCGGCGACCCGTCAGCGCTGGCGCGGGCGCGCGACCAGGAGTGCGATGTCGTCCTCCGCGGCCGGGGCCGGCGGCGGGACGAGGGAGTGGAGGAGGGCGTCGAGCAGGTCGTCGAGGTCCCCGGTGGCGGGCAGGCGCAAGGCGGCGAGCCGTTCCAGGGAGACGTCGATGTCCTCGCCCCGGCGCTCGACCAGGCCGTCGGTGTACAGCAGCAGGGTCTGCTCCGGGAGGAGCGGACGGGTGGTCTGCTGGTACCCGCCGAGGCCGGTGCCGAGCGGCGGGCCGGTGGGGACGCGCAGCAGCGTGGTCGGGCGGCCGGGGGCGATCAGGGCGGGCGGCAGGTGGCCCGCGCTGGAGAGGGTCCAGCGGCCGCGGCCCGGGTCGGCGAGCGCCAGCAGGCAGGTCGCGGGGCGGGCGGAGTCGTCGGCCGAGATGACGTCGTCGAGCTGGCGCAGGATCCGGTGCGGGGGCAGGTCCATCCCGGCGAGGTCGCGCAGCGCGGAGCGGTAGTGACTCATGTCGACGGCCGCCTCGACGCCGTGCCCCATGACGTCGCCCATCGCCAGCAGGGTGCGGCCGAACGGCAGCCGGACCGTCTCGAACCAGTCGCCGCCGACCACCGAGCTGCTCCCGGAGGGCAGGTAGCGGGAGGCGAGGGAGAGGTTCGGGTGCGGGCTGCCGGGCTCGCTGAGCAGGGCCCGCTGGAGTTCCAGGGCGAGGCCCTGGGAACGGGCGAAGCGGCGGGCGTTGTCGAGGGCGGTGGCGGTGCGGGCGGCGAGGTCGCCGAACAGGGCGGCCTCGTCGGGGGTGAAGGCCGGGGCGGCGGCGGTGCGGCCGAGCGTGAGCAGCCCGATCAGCCGGCCCCGGGCGGCCAGCGGCAGGACCAGCAGTGAGGCCGTCCCGGCGGGGCAGGCGTCCTCTGGCCCGGGCTCGGTGAGCACGGCGATGCCGCCGGCCAGGCTTCGGGCCGCGGCCGAGCCCTCCCGGTGGCGAATCGATTCGCCAGGGCGGGGCAGCTCGGCGAGGGCCGCGGCGAGCGCCGGTACGGACCGGGCGCCGGCCCGGTGCAGCCGCCGGGGCGTGCCGTGGCCGGGCCCGGCGGGTTCGGCCTCCGGCGGCAGCAGGTCCACGGTGGCGAGTTCGGCGAGCCGGGGCACGGCGAATGCGGCGAGTTCGGCGCCGGTGGTGCCGATGTCGAGGGTGGTGCCGATCCGTTCGGCGGCGGCGTCCAGCAGGGCGAGCCGGGCCCGGGCCTGCTCCAGCTCGCGCAGCTGGTCGCGGGCCGGGTCGGGGTCGTCCAGCACGACGACGATCACCCCGGTGGTCCGCCCGGCGCGCCGCACCGCCCGGTAGCGCACCCGCAGGCCGGGCGGCACGGGGGAACCCGCGCCGTCGGGGCCGCCGGTGGCGTGCTCGCGGGCGAGCCCGTCGGCGAGGACCCGGCGCAGCGTGCCGACGGCGCCCGCGAAAGCGGTGGTCCCGACGGCGCGGCCGAGCAGGTCCGCGCGGCGCAGCCCGGTGGCGGCGGTGAAGGCGGCGTTCAGGTACTGCCAGCGCAGCCGCTCGTCGAGCAGCGCGACGCCGACCGGGGCGGCGGCGAGGACCTCGCGCAGCCGCTCCGGATCGTCGTCGCCGCCGTCGCCGCCGGTGATCGCACCGAAGCGTGCGGCGAGGGCGGCCGCGGTCGCCGCCAGGGACCGGGAGTCCGGTGCCGCGGGCCGGGGGCCCTCCGCTCGGTTGCCGTGCCGGAAGTGCATGAACCCATGATCACGCGCCCGGGCGCGGCACGCCCACAAGCGGGTGAAACGTTGACTGGCCGGAGACGGTGTTGTAACGGGGCGTGCGGCCGACCCCGCACCGGCCTCGGTGGCGGTCGGAACCCGGGTGAACACCGGATGACCACCGGTCATACTTGGGCGGCGGCGCCCGGCCCCGGACGCCGCGGGCGGGCCGCCCCACTCGGCCCGCAGCCCCGCGCAACGGCGCCCGCAGACCACACGGACCACACGGACCACACCGGAGGAAACCCGATGAGCCCCCACCAGCCGACCAGTCGACCGGCGGCCGGGGCCTCCGGGGTGCCGTGGAACCGGCAGCGGCTGCGCAGCAACAACGAGTGGCTGCTGCTGGAACTGCTACGCACCGGCGGCGGTTCCTCGCGCGCCCAGCTGGCCCGGGACACCGGCCTGTCCAAGCCGACCGTGTCGGCCGCGCTGGCCGATCTGGAACAGGCCGGCCTGGTGCGCGAGGCCGGACGGCTGGCCCCCGAGCGGGGCCGCACCGCCGTGCTGTACGAGGTCGACCCCACGGCCGGGCACGTGCTCGGCGTGGACATCGGGCGGGCCCGGCTGCGGGTGGCGGTGGCGGATCTGACGGGGACGGTCGTGGCCCGCCGGGACGTGGCCAACCGGGGCCGGTCGGCGAACGCCGTCGCGGACGCGGTGGTCGCCACCGCGCACGAGGCGATCGCGGAGGCGGGCCTGGCCGCCGGGAGCATCGTGCACGCCGTGATCGGCACCCCGGGGGTGTGGGACGAGCAGCGGCGCGGGGTCCGGTACGCCAGCAGCCTGCCCGGCTGGGGCAGGCCGGGGCTGTTCGACCGGATAGGCGAGGGCCTGGGGACGGCCGTCTCGGTGGCCAACGACGCCAACCTGGCGGCGCTCGGCGAGTACACCCGGGGTGCCGGACGGGGCAGCCGGATGTTCGCCTACCTGCTGGTCGGCACCGGGCTCGGGCTGGGCGTGGTGAAGGACGGAGAACTGCTGGTCGGCGCCCACGGCGCGCTGGGCGAGATCGGTCTGGTCCCGCTCCCGCCGCCCGGTCGGGGAGGTGAGCCGGCCGCGACCATCGAGCAGGAGGCCGCCGCGGACGCGGTGGTGCGCGCCGCCCGGGACTTCGGGCTGGACGGCGGGTCCGCGGCGCGTCAGCTGACGGCGAAGCAGGTGTTCGAGCGGGCCCGGGCCGGAGAGGACGCGGCGGTCCGGGCGGTGGAGCGGGAGGCCGAGCGGCTGGCCTACGCGGTGGCCGTGCTGTCGGCCGTGCTGGACCCGGACCTGGTGGTGCTGGGCGGCGGGATCGGCAGCAGCGCGGATCTGCTCCTGGACCCGTTGGAGCGGGCTCTGCACCGGCTCGCCCCGATGCGGCCGACGCTCGCGGCGAGCGTCCTGGGGGAGGAAGCGGTGCTGCTCGGTGCGGTCTCCACGGCGCTGGAGACCGCGCGCGTCGAGGTGTTCGAGCGCCGGACGGCGGGACTGCGCTGACGGACGGTCCTCTCGCCGTGGCGGCGGCGCGGGCCGGACGGGCAGGACCGGTGGGGCGGGCAGGACGGGGCAGGATCGGCGGGACGGGTGGGACGCTCGGTGGCGAAGAGATCACGATCTGCCAACGAGTGAGGATTCGGTGGACGGTGCGTATGCGATTCCTGCTTGAATCGCACGACTCATCCAAACGGAACGGAGCGTTCTCCTCCCATGCCTTCACGGATACCCGGTCGCCGCCGGGCCGGTCTGGCCGGATTCGCCGGACTCGTCCTCACCGTCGGCCTGGCGCTGACCGGTTGCGACCCGTCGGCGGCCGACGGCGGTGCCACGGCCTCGGCCACGCCGACCGTCGCCGCCACCTCTGCCCCGGCGACCACCCCGCCGCCGGCGCCCGCCGTACCCGAGCCCGCCCCGGCGACCACCCCGCCGGCCCAGCCGACGCCCGCGGCGCCGGTGGTCACGCCGCCTCCGGTCGCGCCTCCGGCCCAGCCCACCACGCCGCCGCAGCCGCCCGTCACCAAGGCGCCGCAGCCGAAGGTGACCACCGCCCAGCCGCCGACCGACCCGGAACCCCCGGCGGCGGCCGGTGCCGGCGCGGGCTGCGAGATCCGCTCGAACGCGGGCAACTGCTACGAGGCCGGACAGTTCTGCCGCAACGCGGACCTGGGCAAGAGCACCCACGAGGCCGGTGGCCGGGTGATCTACTGCCGGATGGTCAGCGGCAAGCCGCACTGGCAGGCCTGAGGCGCTTCGGGGCCGAAGCCGTCTGAGTCCGAAGCCGTCTGAGGCCGCGGGCGCTTGAGTCCGAGGCCGCCCGAGCCGGGTGCGCCTGGGACCGGGGCCGCCCCCGGCCTCAGACGTCGATGACGCCCAGGGTGTCCCAGAAGAGGTGCTCGTAGGCCTGGAGCAGCAGTCCGTACTCGCGTGCGGTGGCCAGCGTCGGCTCGTCCAGCCGGTCCGGGCCCAGCGCGTCGGCGGCCTGCTGCTCCAGCTCGGGCGCCGGCTGGGCGAAGAAGTCGAAGAACGCGCAGGCCTCGTCGGAGAAGCCGTAGTGGTGGCGCAGGGCCTGCGCGATGGTGGCGCAGTAACCGCCCCAGGCAGCGAAGTTCGCGACGAGGGCGGCGGCCACCGCCTCGGGCCCGCCGTTCAGGGCGAACCAGGCGAGACAGTGGGGGTAGGCCTGGCAGCCGGGCAGCGGCGGACGGGTCTCCAGTGCGGTCCGGTCGAGGCCGACGACGGCGCCGAGCGCGGGCAGGGTGCGCAGGGCGGAGCTCTCGCCCTCGGCCAGGGTGGCGAACCAGGCGCCGACCGGCCGGTCCGCACGGCGGCTGGCGAGCACCAGCAGGCTGCGGCGGTCGGAGCGGATGATCCGGTGCTGCTGGGCGGCGAGTTCGGCCAGTGCCGAGCGGGGCGCGATGCCGTCGGCGAGCGCGGTGACCAGAGCGGGGGCGGTGTCGCCGGGCGCCAGCTCGGCGCTCAGGTCCTGGATCTGGTCGAGGATCGGGTGGTTCACCGGTGCCTCCGGGGTGCGGGTCGGTCCGGTGCCCATTCCTACCGTCCGGCGGTGCCGGTGTGGTGGCGACAGGCCGGGGGCGGGGGGTGGAGCCGGTGTGCTCGGCGCGGCTCCCGCCGGCTCCCGTCCGGCGGTTCGGGACGCCTGTTCGGCGGTTCAGGGCGCTTGTCCGGGCGGGTGTTCACCCCATGGGCGGCCTCCCACGGGGTGAACACCCCTCCACTCACGTCCGGTTGGCGGATTCGGCCAGGTCGCGCACCAGGCGGGCGATGGTCGGGGCGGCCACCCCGTGGGCATCGGCCGCCCGCAGCACGGCACCGCCGATGGCGTCCAGCTCGGTCGGCCGGCCCGCCTCCACGTCCCGCTGCATCGAGGACTTCATCGTGCCGGGGATGCGGTCGAAGGAGGCCAGCAGGCTCCGCGTGTCCGCCGGCGCGCCGACCGCCCGGCTGACGGCGCCGATCTCGTCCAGGACGGCGAGGAGTTCGACCCGGTGCTCGGTGCGCACGGTGCCGATCTCGCTCGCGTGCCGGGTGGTGAGCAGGGCGAACGGGGCGAGGAAGGAGAGCTTGCTCCACAGCATCGCCGTCTCGTCCTCGCGCAGTGTGACGTCCAGACCGGTGTGCCGCAGCCGATCGGCGAACCGGCCGACGGCAGCGGCGTGTTCGGCGGTCGCGCCGAGTTCGACGGCGGCGAACGGGCTGGTGTGCTCGATGCGTCCGGGCGCCGTCCGGGTGGCCTCGACCCGGATCGTGCCCGCCGTCACCAGCCCGGCCGGGTAGTGCTCGCGCAACACCGCCATGTGGTCCAGCCCGTTGAGCAGCGGCACCACGATCCCGGTGCCGAGCGCCGCCGCGGGCATCCGGTCGAGGGCGGTGGTCAGTGCCGTCTCCTTGACCGCCACGAAGGCCGCGTCGACGGGCTCGCGCAGCTCGCCGGCCGCCTCCACCCGAGCGGTGAACTCGCCGAACTGGGCGCTGCGGACGTGCAGTCCGTCCCGCGCGATGGCGGCCGCGGTCTCCTCGCCGGCCAGGCAGACGACCCGGTGGCCGTCGCGGGCGAGCAGCCCGCCGATCAGTCCGCCGACGCCGCCCGGGCCGAGCACGGCGATGGTCAGGGGGGTGGTGGTCATGGTGACTCCCTTGGGTGGATCGAGTTGAGGGGTGGAAGCGGAGGGGCGGCGCCCGGGCCGCCGGACTCGCGGCGGAGGTGGAGGCCGCCATGGCGGAGGGTGCCGCGCACCGGGTCGGCCACCGTCAGGCCCTCGGCGCGCAGCGCCTCGACCAGCTCGTGCGCGGGCCGGCCCAGCACGTCGATCCCGTGGTAGCCGACCGGACGGGCGGGCCGGTCGTCGCCCGGATTCCGGCCGACCGTCACGGCCCGGAGGCGGTCGTGCTCGTCCGCGCAGAGAGTGATGTTCAGCCCGGGCAGGAGGAAGGAGAGCGCCCAGGAGCAGCCGCAGACGAAGGTGCTCCGCACCCCGTCGGGCAGCGACTCGCCGTGCGGGGCCAGCAGCCCGCGTACCTCCGCCTCGGTGAGGCCGAAGCGGAGCTCGGGCAGCGGGGCGGGCAGCCGGACGCCGTGGCCGGGCAGCAGGTCGATGGTCACCGGGTCATGATTCCGCGTCGGGAGGCCGGACGGGGAGGCGGGGCGGAGAAAGGGGTGGATGCTCCCGGTGGCGGCGAGGCCAGGGTGCCGCTGTGCACCGAGGGGGAGGGACCGGATGAGGGCGGACGAGCGACTGGTCGCGGCGGTACGGGCACGGGACGCCGACGAGGTGTGGGCGGCGCTCGGTGCGGGCGCGGACCCGGACGCCGTCGGCCCGGAGGGGCTGCCCCTGCTGTGGACGGCCGTGGCCGGCTTCGACCACGAGGTCGCCGGGATCCTGGTGCGGTGGGGTGCCGACCCCGACCGGCCACGGCCCGACGGCACGACGCCGCTGCTGCGCGCCGCGCTCCTCGAAGCGCTGGGCGGCCGCGCAACACCCTGAGGAGGAGGCCGTCGGGCCGCGCCACGCCGATCACCCGGACCGAGGGTGCGCGGCGAGGTGCCGGGCCACCTTGGTGCCCCGCTGACCGGGGCCGGTCGCGACCGCGTGCTCGGGCCACCGGGTGGACCGGAGTGCGAACCCGACCATGGACGCGAGCGGTGCGGGACCGGTGGCTCCACGGCCGGCCCGAGGAGACGTAGCACCACCTGCGGGGTTCGGTTTTCCGAACCCCGGATTCGGGTGCCAGCACAATCGATCTCCCGGCCCCGGACGCCCACGATGGAGGGCATGAACGGGATGACGACAGCCGCCGCCACGGCGGCGCACGACGGGGTGACGGGCGCGGCCCTGAGCGCGGCCGGGCTGCACCGGGGGTACGGGCGCGGTGCGGCGGCCGTACGGGCGCTGCGCGGGGTCTCGGTGGGCTTCGCCCCGGGGACGTTCACGGCGGTGATGGGCCCGTCGGGTTCCGGCAAGACCACCCTGCTGCACTGCCTGGCCGGGATGGACCGTCCGACCAGGGGCACCGTGCGGTGGGGCGACACGGAGGTGTCGGGGCTGCCCGAGCGGCGACTGGCGGAGCTGCGCCGCACCCGGGTGGGCTTCGTGTTCCAGGCCTTCAACCTGATGCCCGCGATGACGGTCGCGCAGAACGTCGAGCTGCCCGGGCGGCTGGCCGGGCGGCCCCCGGAGCGGGCCAGGGTGCGGGAGGCGCTGGCCCGGGTGGGGCTGGACGGGCGGGAGCGGCACCGGCCCGGGCAGTTGTCGGGCGGCCAGCAGCAGCGGGTGGCGATAGCCCGTGCGCTGGTCTCCCGGCCGGAGGTGCTGTTCGCCGACGAGCCGACCGGCGCGCTGGACCGGGCCACCGGGCAGGAGATCCTCGGCCTGCTGCGCGCGGGCGTCGACGCCGACGGGCAGACCTGCGTGATGGTCACCCACGACCCGGCCGCCGCCGGGTACGCGGACCGGGTGCTGCTGCTGGCGGACGGCCTGCTGGTGGACGAGCTGACGGCTCCGACGGCCGCGCAGGTCGGCGAGCGGCTCAGCCGGTTGGGCGGGTGAGCGTGATGAGAGGGGTGAGTGGGCTGAGCGGTCCCGTGCCGGCCCTCTCGGCGGGGCAGATCCGCCGTCGCCCGGCCGCCTTCGCCGGACTGGGGACGGCACTGTTCCTGGCCGTGGCGGCCGTGACGCTGTTCGGGTCGCTGGTCGCCGCGCAGGTCACGGCGCCGGCGGCGGTGGCGCGGGCGGCGGTGTCCGGGCCGGGCCTGCTGCCGATCGCCGGGGCGTTCGGCGAGATCGCCGTCCTGGTCGCGCTGTTCGTCGTGGTCAACGCGCTCGGCTTCACCCTGCGCCAGCAGCACCGCGACCTGGCGCTGCTGCGCACGGTCGCCGCGACGCCCCGTCAGGTGCGGCGGGTGGTGCGCGCGCAGGTGGTGGCGACCACCCTGCTGGTGGCCACGCCCGGCGCACTGGTGGGCCTGCTCGCCGCCCGTGCCTTCCTCGCCGCGCTCCAGCGACGCGGGATGGCCGCACCCGGGCTGCACATACCCGGCGCGCCGGTGCCGGCGCTGGTCGCGCTCTTGGTGGCGCTGCTGGTCGGCCTGGCGGCCACCGCCGTCGCGGCCCACCGGATCACCCGGCCGGCCCCGGCGCTCGCGCTGACCGAGGGCGCGGGCGGGCCACGGCGGACGGGCGTGCCCCGGCTGCTCGCCGGGGCGGCGGTGCTCGCGTGCGGTGGGCTGCTGCTCCGGCTGGCGGCGAGCCGGCCGGCCGGGGAGTTGGACAAGGCGGGGCAGGCGTCGCTGCTGGGTTCGCTGGTGCTGCTGGTCGCGGTCGGCCTGCTGGGGCCGGTGGCGGCGCGGGCCCTGGCAGCGGTGCTCGGTGCCCCGGCACGGGCAGTCGCCCCGCGGGCGGGCTGGCTGGCGGAGGCCAACCTGCGCGGCTACGCGGCTCGGTTGTCTGGTCTACGCCGTCGCGGTCCTCTACGCGGGGGTGTTGCTCTCGCTCACCGTGCTGGGCCTGCCCTTCGTGGTGGCCGCGTTGCTCGGGGCGCGCGGGCTCGGCGGTCCGCACCGGTGGCTGGTCGGGCGACTGCTCGGGGAGACGGTGCCCGCTCCGCCGCCGCTGCCGCGCCCGTCCGGGGTGTTCGCCCGGGGTCGGGTGGCGCTGACCGACCCGGTGGCCTGGCGGACGCTGCTCTACCTCCTCCTGCGGCTGCCGCTGGGCGTGTTCGGCTTCCTGGCGGTGGTCGCCCTGCCGCTCGGCAGCGTCTGGCTGGTGGGCTTCCCGCTCTGGGCACGGATGATGGAGCCGGGTCCGAGGTCGATCGGCCTGCTGGACCTGGTCTCGGTCCCGGCCGGCCTCGCGGTACTGGCCGTGGTGCCCGCGGCACTGCGGATACTCAGCGGGACGAACCGTACGCTGGCCCGCGCGCTGCTCGGACCAGCGCGTTCCCAGGAGCGGGTGCGCCAGCTGGAGCACGCCCGGGCCACCCTGCCGGCCGAGAGCACCGACCGGCTGCGGCGCCTGGAACGCGATCTGCACGACGGCACCCAGGCGCAGCTGGTCGCGCTCGCCATCACCCTGTCACTGGCCGACGACGTGCTGGCGGCCGGGCCCCCGGTCGGCCACGCCCCGGTCGGCGACGCCCCGGCGGGCGGCGCTCCTGCCGAGGCGCGGTCCACCGGCCCGGGCGGCCTTGACCTCGGGCGGCTGCGCACCCTGGTCGGCCGGGCCCGTGAGCGGACCGACGCCACCATCACCGGCCTGCGCCGGCTGACCAGGGGCATCCACCCGGTGGCGCTGGACGGCGGGCTGGCCGAGGCGCTGCCGGGGCTGACCGCCACCTCGCCGGTGCCGGTCGAGGTCCGACTGGACCTGCGGGAGCGCCCGGATCACAAGATCGAGCGGGCCGTCTACTTCTGCGTGGCCGAACTGCTGACCAATGTGGCCAAGCACGGCGGGGCCCGGTCGGCGGAGCTGAGCGTGAGCGCGGCCGACGGCAGGGTCCGGCTGACCGTGCGCGACGACGGGCACGGCGGCGCCGCGATCGGTGCCGGCACCGGACTGGCGGGCCTGGCCGAACGGCTCGCGGCGGTGGACGGGCTGCTGTGGGTGGACAGCCCGCCCGGCGGACCGACGCTGGTCGGCGCAGAACTGCCCAGCCGGCTCTGACGGGAGGCCGACGACCGGGAGCGCCGGGGTGGGCTCAGCCGCCGGCTCGGCTGCCGCTCTCCGCGAGATGGGTGAGCACGGCCTTGACCCGTCGGTTGTCGGAGTCGCTCGCGGGCAGCTCGAACTTGGCGAACACCGCCGCCACGTGCTTCTCCACCGCCCGCTCCGACACCACCGGCAGCGAGGCGATCGAACGATTGGAGTGCCCCTGGGCCATCAGCTCCAGCACCTCCCGCTCGCGCGGGGTGAGGGCGCCCACCCGGCTGCGCCGCCCGCCGTGCATCAGGCCGTCGACGATCTCCGGGTCGAGGGCCGTGCCGCCGTCGGCGACCCGGTGCAGGGCGTCCACGAACTCCGAGGTCCGGGCCACCCGTTCCTTGAGCAGATAGCCGATGCCGGCGGCGCCGTCGGCCAGCAGCCGGGCCGCCCAGGCGGTCTCGACGTGCTGGGAGAACACCAGGATGCCGACCTCGGGCAGGGCGGCTCGGATCTCGATCGCGGCCCGGATGCCCTCGTCGGTGTGGCTGGGCGGCATCCGGATGTCCACCACGGCCACGTCGGGCCGGTGCTCGGTGACGGCGGCGATCAGCTCGGACGCCGTCCCGGCGGTGGCGGCCACCACGCACCCACGGGCGGTGAGGAGTTCGACCATGCCGTCCCGGAGGATCACCGAGTCCTCGGCGAGGACGACGCGGAGCTGCTTGTCGATCATGCCGCCATTATCCGGGGCCGTCGCGGACCGGGGGTACGGACCGGGGCACGACCCGGGGCGCGGCTCGGAAGATCTTCAGTTCAGACTGGACAGTTCAGACTGATGAAATTACCGTGGAGCCGTGACCGAGAAGCGAACCGCCCGTGCCACCGCGCGTGACACCGCTGCCGCAACCGCCGCAACCGCCGTGACGACCGCGACCACCGCAGATTCCGTGCACCCCGCCGTTCCCGACACCGCCGCGCTGGCCGCTCGTGAACTGCGCGCCGTCTACAGCCGGTTGCGCCGCACGCTCCGGGAGGCCAGCGGCAGCACCAGTGACCTGACCCCCTCCCAGACCGCCGTACTCAGCCGGCTGATCAACGACGGGCCGGCCTCGGCCAGTGCGCTGGCAGCCGCCGAGCGGGTCCGCCCGCAGTCGATGGCCGCCACCGTCGCCGCGCTCGAACAACAGGGCCTGGTAGGACGCCGCCCCGACCCGGAGGACGGCCGCCGCCAGGTGGTCAGCCTCACCGAAGCCGGACTGGCCTACGTCGCGGACCGCCGACAGGCCCGTCAGGGGTGGCTGACCCAGGCCATGGCCGACCGCTACACCGAGGCCGAGCGTGCCACCGTGCTGGAGGCGTTGGCTCTGATGGACCGGCTGAACCAGTGAGACCGGGTCCGGGTGTCCGACTGGCGATGTTCCGGACGGGCCGGCACCGGCCCGCGCCGGACGGCGGGTTCGACCGCCGACTGATCGCACCGATGGTGCTCGGTTCGGTGCTCAACCCGATCAACTCCTCGATGATCGCCGTGGCCCTGGTCCCGGTGGGCGCCGCCTTCGGTGCGCCGCCCGCCGAGACCGCCTGGCTGGTCACCGCGCTCTACCTGGCCACCGCCGTTGGCCAGCCGGTGATCGGGCGGCTGGTCGACACCTACGGTCCGCGTCGGCTCTACCTCACCGGGACGGCCCTGGTCGGGACCGCCGGTCTGCTCGGCGCGCTGGCCCCGTCGCTCGGGCTGCTGATCGCCGCGCGGGTGCTGCTCGGGCTGGGCACCTCCGCGGCGTACCCCGCCGCGATGCACCTGACCCGCAGCGAGGCCGAGCGGACGGGACAGTCCAGCCCCACCGGGGTGCTGACGGTGCTGGCAGTCGCCAACCAGACCGTCGCGGTGGTCGGCCCCACCCTCGGTGGCCTGCTGATCGGCATGGGCGGCTGGCGGACGGTCTTCGCCGTCAACGTCCCGCTGTCGCTGGCCTGCCTGGTGCTCGGCACGGTCCGCCTGCCCGTCGCCGAGGGACGCCACGGCCGACCCGGCCGACTTGGTCGACCCGGGCGGTCCGGACGGTCCGGACGGTCCGAGCCCACCGGCAGCCCCGCCGGCACCGGCAGCCCCGACGGCACCGGCCGCTCCGACCGGCTGGACCACGCCGGGATCGCGCTCTTCGCGGTGCTCCTGCTCGCCCTGATGCTCTTCCTGATGAAGCCCGACCCCGCGCGCTGGTACCTGCCGCTGCTCGCCGCGCTGGCGGCGGCGGGCTTCGCGGTCCGCGAGCGGCGGGCCCGTACGCCCTTCATCGACCTTCGGGCGCTCGCCGGAAACCGACCGCTGATCGCCACTTATCTGCGTCAACTCCTCGGCTGCACCGCCATCTACGCCTTCCTCTACGGCTACACCCAGTGGTTGGAAGAGGGGCGCGGCCTGTCGGCCACCGCCACCGGTCTGGTCCTCCTGCCGCTCTCGCTGACCGCCCTCACGGTCGCCGGCGCGACCGGCCGCCGCCCTGCTGTGCGCGGCAAGCTGCTGGTCGGGTCCGGCTGCCAGGTCGCCGCCTGCGCCGCCCTGCTGCTGGTGCACGCGGCCAGCCCGGGTGTGCTGCTGGTCGCCGTCGGCGTCCTGGCGGGCGTCTCGCAGGGACTGATCGGGCTCGGCACCCAGACCGCCCTCTACCACCAGGCGGACCAGGCCGCCATCGCCTCGGCGGCCGGACTGCTGCGCACCTTCATGTACCTCGGCGCCATGGCGGCTTCGGCCGCGACCGCCGCCTTCTTCCCGCACGGAGCCACCACGGGCGGTCTGCACCACCTCGCGCTGTTCATGCTCGGCGGCGCGGCCCTGCTCTTCCTCCTCACGCTTCCCGACCGCTCACTCAGCCGGCTGGGAACACCACCGCAGCAGGGGTGATGACGGTCGTTCAGCTGTCCCGGGAGTTCCCGGTGGGCTCGCCGCGCCAGGGTCGCAGGCCCGGGGAGAGTTCGGCCACCTCGGTCGGATAGGCGTCCCGGACCCCCTTGAGCATCGCGCGCTGCTGGTCCAGCCAACCCGGCGCGGGGGAGAGGGCGACCCGGAGCATGACGCCCGACTCCTCCGTGTCGGAGACGGTCACCCAGAGGCCGCCCGGCCGACCGGGTTCGATCCGCAGCTCCGGTCCGTGTTCCTCGTCCAGCCACCGGACCGCGGATCCGCGCTCGAGTCGCTCCAAGGCTCTTTCCCAGTGGCCGAGATGCCGTTCGGTCACCAGCGTGACGAAGTGCCCGCGCACCGAGTCGGCGGTGACGGTGATCTCGCAGTCCAGCCAGTCGTGTCCGAGCGGGGAGCCCGGCGCGTGCCGTCCGAGCACCCGCACCCGGACGCTGCGGCCGCCTGTCCGTCCGTCGCAGCCGTGGGTGTCGTCGGTGCCGGGGCGGTCGGTCAGCCTGATCAACTCGTTCTTCTGCGAAGAGACTTCGCTCACGGCGCGCTCCTGTGGGCGGCGGGTCCAGGGCTGACATCCTCGCGCAGGTGTTCGCCTCGGTGCCAGCCCGGGGTCGGTGCGTTCCGGCCGTGGCGGGTTCGGTGGGAACCGGTCCGAGTCGGGCGTCTTCCCGGTGGTACGCCGTCGGCACAGGGACCTCCCGCCCGCACGCTGACCTCCCGCCTGCACGGGACCGGCCCGCCCTTACGGGAACGGACCGCACGCACGGGTCCGGCGCGCCCGCACGGGAACGGCCCGCCGGACCGGGAGGGTCGGGGCGGGCCGTTCGGGCACGGCGGCGGGCGAGGGCCGGCGCTTCGGGGCGCGTGGGCCGCTCGGGCCGCACCGGCTGCCCGCTCGGTGCGGTGGCCTTGTCGCGTCAGCGGTGGTCCGGGTGGCCGGTGAGCACGGTGGTGAAGATCGGCTGGCCGTGCTGGTGGCCGGTCACGGTGGTGGTGAGGGCGTCCTGGTCCTCGCCGGGTGTCTGCCGGGCGGTGATCATGGTGGGCGCGTCGTGCTCGGCGTACTGGTGGAAGGTGGTGGCCGCGGCGGTCGGCGTGACGGTGACCGGGCTGCTCAGCGCGTTGGCCGCCTGCCGGGCCGCTTCCAGCAGCACCATGCCGGGGATGTGGTCGTTGGCGTGGTCGAAGAGGATCGGGTGCCAGAAGTCGGGGGTGAGGTGCCAGCTGCCGGGGGCGTCCGCCGGGGTCAGCACGACGTCGCACGGGCGGAGCCGGCCGACCCGGGCCGGCGGGAGCGGCTCGGAGGTCACGGCGGACGCCGACGGGAGCCCGGCATCGTGGCGTCCCCGGCGCAGCCGCTGGTAGGTGGAGTCCGGGATGGTGGTGAAGCGGGCGCATCCGGTGGCGGCCAGGTGCGGGCCCCGGCGGACGACGGTTTCGAGCGTGAAGTCGACCGTGGTGCGGATGCGGCGCGGCTGGGCGAGGAGCTGGACCTCCAGTGTGAGGTCGGTCGGCGCCGCGCCGATCAGCAGCTGGTTGGGGAGGGTGGTGTAGTCCAGGTTCCACATCATGAACTTGTGGTCGAGCGGTATGCCGAAGCGGGTGTGGGCGAGGTAGATCCCGGCTTGGCGGATCGTTTCAGCAGCCTGGAGCGGGTCGTGCCCGGTGCCGTCGGGTGTGCTGAAGAAGGTGTGCGCCCGCGGCCACTGCGCGGTGACGGCGAAGGTGGTGTCGTTCAGCTGCTCGCTGCCGGTGAGGAAGACCTCGGCGTGGCAGGCCCGGTGGACGTACTCCTTGGCAACGGTGCTGGTCAGGCGGGGTGCCGGGGCTGCGATCGGGGCCGGGCCGGGGGCTGCCCCGGCAAGTGTCCCGGAGTCCGCGTCGATGGCGGGGGCGGAGGCAGGCGTGCGGAAGGCAAGCAGAGTCATGGGGAGCGCTCCGAAAGGGCCGTGATGGGCGGGATGGGCTGCTCAGGGCTCGTAAGATACGTACCTACCGGTTTGGTTTTCAAGGAGCCAGAACAAAGGTTCGTCGTCGGCTGAAGGCGGCCGGATGGCCGTTCCGGGTGAGCGCCGGCCGCCACCCGGGGATCGCGTTCAGGTCTCAAACCTTCTTGAGCTGGGGGAACGCTGACGGGCTGATTTGGCAGGTTCATTGCTATTGAAGGGTGCTTCGTTGGCGTATCGACCGAAAGTGAGAACGGTAGCTCCGGTTGCGCGGGTCGGAGGAAGGGTGGTGGCCACCCGGGCTTTCCATACCGTCCATGCGGTTTTAGTCCGCTTGAGAACGACGCTATGTGACCTCCGACCCAGGATCGAGGCGGGGGGTGGCGGGTAAGATACGGGGTGTTTGGTTTTGTTTGCCGGGGCGTTTCGGGTGGGGTGGTTGCGGTGGCGAGGCAGGAGCGGGCGATCCGAACGCGTCGGCTGATTCTGGAGGCGGCGGCGTCGGTCTTCGACGAGTACGGGTACGAGGGGGCGACGATCGGCGAGGTCGTGGCCCGGGCCGGGGTGACCCGCGGCGCGGTGTACTTCCACTTCGCGTCCAAGCGGGAGCTCGCCCAGGGAATCGTGGAGGAGCAGTTCGGGAGGGATGAGATCCCCGAACGGCACTGCAGGCTGCAGGAGTTCGTGGACCTCGGCATGGTGGTCGCCCATCTCATGCCGCGGGACCCGGTGTTGAGTGCCGGTGCGCGGCTCTCGCTCGGCCAGGACGTGTTCGGCGACTTCAGCGGCGGTGCGGCGCCCGGCTGGATCCAGCGGTCCGAGAGCGTGCTGGAGATGGCCGGCCGCCGCGGTGAACTGCTGCCCCAGGTGGTGCCCGCCGAGACGGCGTGGCTGGTCACCGGGGCCTGGACGGGCGTGCAGATCCAGTCCCAGAAGATGTCCGGCCGGGCGGATCTGGAGCGCCGGGTGGCCGTGCTGTATCAGCACCTGATGCCGAGCATCGCGGTGCCGGGGGTGCTGGCCACGCTCGACCTGGGAGTCGACCGGGGCGGCCGGGTGGTCGCCGAGCTGGCGGCGGCCCGGAGGGCGCGCGCGGACCGGGCTGACGAGGGCGGGAGCGAGGTGGGCGGGGTCGGCGCGGATGAGGTCGCCTCGTCCTGAGTCGGGCGGTCGTGCCGTTCCCTTCCGGATTGCTCCGCGCAAAAACAAACAGCGCGTTCGGTTTTGTATTGACAAACCGTCTGTCCTGTTTTTGGATAGGGGTCGGGTGCTCGACCGACCTTCCAGCGGACCTGCGCGGACGGTGAGCAGCGGAGCACCCGCCCGGCCGGCGGCCGTCGGGGCCGTCGATCCGTCTGGATGTGGGGTGGTTCTCGTGGAGATCCGGATGCTGGGGGCCTTGGGGGTCCGACTGTGCGGGGTGTCAGTGGTGCCGTCGGCGCCGAAACCGCGACAGGTGCTCGCCCTGCTGGCCTTACGTGCCGACCAGGTCGTACCGGCGGGCGTGCTCGCCGAGGAGCTGTGGTCCGGCCGTCCGCCGCGCAGCGCCCGTACCACCGTACAGACCTATGTGCTGCAACTGCGTGACCTCATCGACCGGGCGCTCGCCCAGGGGGGCGGCGGCCCGGGAGCCTCCTGCGCGAAGGACGTCCTGGTCACCTCGGCCGGCGGCTACATGTTGAACAGTGGTGGTGGACTGGTCGACCTCCAGGAGTTCGACCGGCTCGCGGGGCAGGGCTACCGGGCCATGGACGCCGGTGACTTCCCGCTCGCCGCCCGCCAGTTGGGCGAGGCGCTTGCGCTGTGGCGCGGCCAGGCCTTCGCGGACGTCCCAGTCGGCGGCCAACTCGCCCTGGAGGCCAGGCGATTGGAGGAGACCAGGCTCTGTGCGCTGGACCAGCGGATCGAGGCCGACCTGCGGCTCGGCCGGCACCGGGTGCTGCTCGCCGAACTCACCGTCCTGGTCGACCGCTACCGCACCCACGAGAGCCTGCACGGCCAGTACATGATCGCCCTGCACCGGTCCGGTCGCCGGGGCGAGGCACTGGAGGCGTACCAGCGCCTGCGCAACACCCTGGTACGGGAGTTGGGCATGGAGCCGTCGGCCGCGCTGCGGCGGCTCCAGCGCTCCATCCTGCTGGCCGCCCCCGAACGGCCGGAGCAGGACCAGCCGGGCACGCTCACCGACGGTCCCGCCGCCCGCGCCGCCGCCCGCCTCACCAGGGTCGGCTGAGCCGGGGCGCTCACCCCGGGGCGCTCACCCCGGGGCGGTGTGAGCGCAGAGGTGCGGCCGGGAGGCGGCGGCGGACCCCGGTGGCCGCTCGGCGGCGCCGCGGGTGGTTCCTGCCGTCAAGTCGCTTTGCCGGCAGGCTTCCCGGGGCCAGTGGGGCCTGTCGGGCCCATCGGGCCCATCGGGCCCTTTGGGTCGATGGGGCCCGTGAGGTGTGCAAGGCCCGCGGGGCTCGCGGGACGCAGCACCAGGTAGCCGTCCAGGCGGGCCGAGGCGGCGAGCATCGCCAGGCCCCGGGCGGTGAGGCGCCGCTGCCACCCGTCGAGGGTGCCGGCCAGTTCGCCGGTGCCGCCCGCCGTGCGGATCTGCCGCAGCACGGTGGCGATGTGGTCCAGCAGGTAGCCGCCCCGGCGGAGCAGGTGGGCGAGTTCGGCGTCGCGGACATCGGCCGGCAGGTAGCGGCGGTGTCCGGTGGTGCGGTCCCGGGCGGGAGCGAGGATGCCCGCGGCCTCCCACGTGCGCAGGGTCGCGGGGGTGACGCCGAGCCGGTGCGCGACCTCGCCGACCGTCCGGGCGCCGGGCAAGGCGGGCAGGCCGGTCCCGGTGACGCCCCCGGCGAGGTGGCCGACGGCTGCGCGGACGGCGGCGAGGGTCTCCCGGTCGCGCAGCAACTGGGCGTGGCCCCGGTCGAGTTCGGTGAGGGCTTCGTCCAGCCGGTCGGCGTGGAGGGCGGTCATGACCGAGCCGGCGGTCGCGTGCCCGTACGCGGTGACGAGGGCGAGGTAGGCGCGCAGGGCGGCCGCGTGCGACTCGGTGTAGATCCGGTAACCGGTCGGCGTGCGTTCGGCGGGCGGGAGGCAGCCGTCGCGCTCGTAGTTGCGGATCGCCTGGGTGGAGATGCCGTGCTCGCGCGCGAGGTCGGCAGGGCGCATGGTCGTCTCCCGATCCGGTCCGCTGTCGCCTCTCGTCCAGGGGTGTTTGAGGCTTTCGGCGGAGACTGGGTGGTGAGAATGGGGCAAAGTCTCAACCGTTCGTTCAAGGATACGCTTGAGGTCCATGAACCAGGACATGGATGACTTCGTCACCCCGGAGTGTGAGCTGCTGGGCCTGGGCGAGCCGACGCACCAGGAACCGGCCTTCGGGTGGGTCCGCAACGAGCTGTTCGCCAGGCTGGCCGTCGACCGGGGCTTCCGGTCGATCGCCCTGGAGACCGACCGGGTGGCCGCGTTCGCGGTGGACGCCTACGTCAGGGAAGGGGTCGGCACCTTCGAGTCGGTGATGGCGGAGGGCTTCACCCACGGTTTTGGAGGCCTCGCGCCCAACCGTCGACTCGTCGCCTGGATGCGGGAGTTCAACCGGGAGCGGCCGCCCGGTGAGCGGCTGGCCTTCCACGGCTTCGACATCCCGACCGAGACCACCAGCGCCCCCAGCCCGCGCTCCTACCTCCAAGGCGCCCGCGACTACCTGGGCCTCGACCTCGACCTCGACCTCGGCCTCAATCTCGCCGCGGTGGCGGACGAGGACGAGCGCTGGAGCCGGGAGGAGTCGGTGATGGACCCGGCCCGGTCGCCGGGCGGTACCGCCGACGCCGTGCGGCTGCGCTGCATCGCCGACGATCTCCTCCTCCAACTCCACATGCGGGCACCGCGATTGATCGCCTCGACCTCGCTCGCCGAATGGTACGCGGCCCGCACCCGGCTGGCCGCCGGGATCGGCCTGCTGCGCTACCACGCGCAGTCGGCGGTGCCGGGGCTCAGCCAGGGCGCCCGGGTCGGCGCCCTGAGCGGTGTGCGCGACGCCCTGATGGCACAGAACCTCCTCGACATCCGCGAGATCGAGGAGCGGCGCGGACCGACCCTGCTCTTCACCCACAACCTGCACGCGCAGCGCAACCCCAGCTCCTGGACGCTGGGCGACCTGCACTGCGAGTGGACCAGCGCGGGCCACATCGTCGGTGCGCTGCTGGGCGAACGGTACGCCTTCGTCGCCGGGAGCCTGGGACGCAGCGAGGCGATCGGACTGGCCGAGCCGGCTCCCGGGACGTACGAGGGCCATCTGCGACGAAGCGGTGGGATCTGGGCGTTGACGGCTCCGGATGTTCCGGCCGAGGCCCGTGCCCGCACCGACACCGTCCCGCGGCAGGGCTACTTCCCGCTCGACCGGGAGATCCTCGACGGCGCGGTCGCGCTGCTGCACATCGCCGACGGCGCGGTGGTGCCGGCCGGGGACTGAGTGGCCGCGGACTGAGCGGCCGGGGGCTGAGCGGCCGCCGGTCCTGGGTAGGCCTGCCGCAGGTGGGTGAGCAGGGCGGCGGCGGCTGGTGCCGAGGCGGACCGTCCGGCCGGCCAGGCCAGCGCGATCCGGACCCGAGGGACGGGCCCGGTGAGCGGGCGGACCCGTAGACCGGGCACCGGGCCCGGGTCCGGCAGCACGGCCACGCCCATTCCGTGCGCGGCGAGTTCGGCCAGCTGCGGTGGCGCGGCCGCCTCGACACCGATCACCGGGTCGACGCCGGCCTCGGCCAGCGCCTCCTCCAGCGCGGTCCGCATCCCGGTGCCGCGCGGGGTGCTCACCAGGGCGTGCCCGGCGAGCGCCGTGACCGGGAGCGGCCCCTGGCCGGAGCAGTCGCCTCGACCGGTGCCGTCGCCAGGGTCGCCACCGGAGTCCGGACCACCGCTGGAGTCCGGACCACCGCTGGAGTCCGGGCCGCCCGCGAGCGGATGCCGTTCGGCGCAGGCCGCGACCAGCGGGACCTCCAGCACGGTGTGCAGGACGAGTCCGGCCAGGGTCGACCAGCCGTCGTCGTCCTCCCGTCCGCTCGCGGGGACGGGCAGGCCGACGACGGCGAGGTCCAGCCGTCCGTCGCGCAGCGCGGCGAGCATTCCCGCGCTGGTGTCCTCGGCGAGTGAGAAGTCGATGCCGGGGTGCGACCGGCGGAACGCGGCCAGCGTGGTGGCGAGCCCGGGAAGGGAGCCCGGTCCGGACGGCGGGGTCAGCGCCGCCCCGGCGACCATGCCCAGCCGCACGTGTCCGCTCCGCAGCCCGTCGAACTCCTGTGCCGCCCGGCGGGCCGCGGTCGCGGCGGCGAGCGCCGCCCGGGCGTGCGGCAGCACCGCCTCGCCGGCCGGGGTGAGCCGCACCGTACGGCCCGAGCGGTCGAGCAGCGGGTGTCCCAGCTCCCGCTCCAACTGCCGGATCTGGGAGCTGACCCCGGGCTGGGTCAGGTGCAGTAGCTGGGCGGCCCGGGTGAAGCTGCCGTGCTGGGCGATGGTGACGAAGTACCGGAGCTGCCGCAGTTCCATAACTCCTGATCATAAGTGGCAGAACTTCCCGGTCTTGGACGGGCCCGAGGATCCGGCCGCAGGCTGGACGTATGAAGACCGCGCCGCAGAACCAGGACACCGGGCAGCTCCGGGACACCCCGCGGATCGAGTGGATCCGCGAGCAGATCGCGGCCGAGCGCCGCGAACTCGCCGGAGTGTTCACCGGTCTCACCGCGGAACAGTGGAACTCGCCCTCGCTGTGCGGCGGTTGGCGGGTGCGCGAGGTGGCCGCGCACATGAGCACCGGCTTCCGGCATTCGACGGCCCGGACGGTCCTCGAACTCGCCCGCTCCGGCGGCAGGATCCACCACATGGCCGACCGGATCGCCCGCCGCGACGCCGTCGCCATGACCGAGCACGAACTCGCCGCCGCGATGGCCGACCACGCCGACCACCCCTGGCGCCCGCCCGTCGGGGGCCGGATCGCGGCCCTCGCCCACGACGCCGTCCACGGCCTCGACATCACCGTGGCACTCGGCCTGCCCACGCGACTCCCGCTGCCCCGTACGACGGCCCTGCTGGCCACCGTCACACCGCGCACGCTGCGGTTCTTCGGCGCACGGGTCGACGGGGTGCGTCTGGAGGCGACGGACACCGGGTGGTCCCACGGACAGGGTGAGCTCACCGTGGCGGGGCGGGCGGAGCACCTGCTGCTGGTGGCGTACGGGCGCCGGCTGCCGGAGGGGCTGCTGGCCGGATCCGGCGCGGGGCGGTTCACGGCGGGGTGACGGAGGGGGTGGGTCAGTGGTCGGGGGTCGCGCCGAGCTCCGGCCATCCGACGCGCGGGTCGTCGTCGGGGCTGACGTGGGAACCCTGGCCGATCCTCGGGGCCGGGGTGTGGCCGTAGCCGTCGTCGGCGAGGTACGGGCAGGTGGCGAACACGGACAGCGGGTCCTCCTCGGGGAAGCGGGAACGGGGCGGCGGAATCCTGCGAGCGGGCCCCGGCCGCCGTCATGCGGGTGGCGGGGGCCCGTGGCTACGATCGGAAGAGGTCCTTCCGGATGGTGGTGGAGACGGGAAGCCAGGTCGCCGATGGCCCCGAGGTCCGAGCAGTGGCCGCCGTACGTGCGGGCCGCGCCGTGGTTGCTGACCGTCGGCGGGCTGGTGTGGAACGCGCTGGACCCGGCCGACTACTGGGGCGATCCGATGCTGGCGGCCGCCGCCGTGCTGGCGGGGGCACTGCTGTCGCTGCGGGACACCGTGGCGGTGGCGGTGGCCAATGTGCTCGGCATCCTGCTGCTGTCCGCCCGGGACGGGTCGATCGGGACCGGCGCCGGGTTCCTGGAGCTGGCGAACACGGCGTTCGCGGCGCTGCTCGGGATCGGGGTGAACCGGGTGGTGGCCCGGCACGGGCGGCGGCTGGAACGGGTGCGGTCGGTGGCCGAGGCGGCGCAGCGGGCGGTGCTGCCCGAGCCGCCCGCAAGGGTGGGACGGCTCTCGGTCGCGGCGGACTACCGGGCCGCCCAGGACGAGGCGCTGATCGGCGGGGACGCGTACGCGTTGCAGGCCACGCCGTACGGCGTGCGCGGGCTGATCGCCGACGTCCGGGGCAAGGGACTGCACGCCGTCGGGGCGGTCTCGGTGCTGCTGGGCGCCTTCCGCGAGGACTCCCACCGGATGCCGGACCTGGCCGGGCTCGCGGACGCGTTGGAGGACTCGCTGCTGCGGGAGGTCGAGCGGATGAGCGAGGAACTGCGGCTGGAGGGGTTCATCACCGCCCTGCTGGTGGAGTTCCCGCCGGGGGAGGAGAGCGTGCGCACGCTCGACTGCGGGCACCCCGGCCCGTACCTGCTGGGTCCGTACCCGCGGGACGGTGGCGGCGGGCCCCCGGTGCGCCGGCTGGACGCGGCGGACCCGGGGCTGCCACTGGGGATGGGCGGGCTGGGGGTGGCGCGCCCGGCGCCGGAGAGCCGCCCGTTCCCGCCCGGGTGCACGCTCCTGCTGGTGACCGACGGGGTGACCGAGGCCCGGGACGCGGCGGGGGAGTTCTACGACCCGGTGCGCGGGCTGACCCCGCTGGGGCCGTTCGCCGGGCCGGGGGAGGTGCTGGACGCGCTGGTGGCGGACGTCGAGCGGTGGACCGGCGGGCCCCGGGACGACGACATGGCGGTGCTCGCGATCACCCACCGGGCCGACGGTGAGCGGTCGGCCGGCTGACCACGGGCGGCCGGCGCACGGGGGGTGGACCGGCCGGTCCGTACCGGCCCCCGAAGCCGGTCGCCGACCCGTTCGACAGCCGGTCGCCGACCCGTTCGACGGCTCGCCCCGGTCACGCCGGTATCACGATGAGGTGACGGTGGGGTCGTGCTCCACGGGATCCGGCCAAGTTGAGGATCGTCGTCCGGTGGCCGGAAAGACGACGTCCGAATAGCGGACGGCGATCTGGACCGGTGGGATCGTGGGTGCGCGGAGCGTCCGTCGGCCGGTGTCACCTCGGTCGACGGGAGGTGCGGGTGGGGCGGCGGCTCCACGAGCGGCCGCGAGCGGCGCGCGAGGGCGGCCCCGGGGAGTGGCGGGATTCGGCCGACCTGCGGTCCGTCCGGAAAACGGACCCGGTGCTTGCCCGTGTCGAAGGGGTGACCGAGAGTCGCACCGATGAACGAGAAGCCCAGCTCCCGCCAGGCCCGTCTGCTCGGCCACCGCGACTTCCGGCTCCTGCTGACCGGAGCCGCGGCGGCCCAGACGGGCAGTCAGGTCACCCTGGTCGCCCTCCCCCTGGTGGCCGTGGTGGTGCTCGACGCCACGCCATTCCAGGTCGGCCTGCTGACCGCCGCCGAAACCGCCGCCTTCCTGCTCGTCGGCCTGCCGGCGGGCGCCTGGCTGGACCGGATGCGCAAGCTGCCGGTGCTGGTCCGGGCCGACGTGGTGCGCTGCCTGGCCGTGGGGTCGATCCCGCCGGCCGCCGCGCTCGGGGTGCTGACCATGCCGCAGCTCTACCTGGTGGGGCTGGTCACCGGGGTGGCGACGGTGTTCTTCGACGTCGCCCACCAGTCCTTCCTGCCCGCCGTCCTGCCGCGCGAGCAACTGGTCGCCGGGAACGGGGCGCTGGAGACGGTCCGGTCCTCGGCGCAGATCGCCGGTCCGGGCCTCGGCGGCGGACTCGTGCAGCTGCTCGGGGCGCCGCTCGCCATCGTGGCCGACGCCTGCGGCTACCTCGCCTCCGCACTGCTGCTGGTCCGGATCAAGGTCGAGGAGCAGCGGCCGGAACCGGATCCGGGGCGCTCGCTGCGCACCGAGATCGGCGAGGGCGTGCGGTTCGTGCTCGGTCACCCGCTGCTGCGGGCGATCGCGACCGCCACCGCCACGTCCAACCTGTTCTCCGCCGTGCTGACCGCCGTGCAGACGGTGTTCTGGGTGCGGGTGCTCGACCTGTCGCCCGGCGCGATCGGTGTGCTGCTGTCGGTCTCCGCCGTCGGCGGGCTGGCGGGCGCGCTGTGCGCCGGGAGGATCGCCCGGTGGATCGGGCAGGCCCGGATGATCTGGCTGTCCACGGCGGTGACGGCGCCGTTCGCGGTGCTGTGGCCGCTGTCCGGCGGCGGCGCGGGCGTGGTGCTGTTCGGCCTGGCCTCCGGGGTCGTGCTGTTCGGCGCGGTGGTCTACAACGTCGGCCAGGTGAGCTTCCGCCAGGGCCTCTGCCCGCCGGAGCTGCTCGGCCGGATGAACGCCACCATGCGCTTCCTGGTCTGGGGCACCCTGCCGATCGGCGCCCTGATCGGCGGCGCGGTCGCCGACGCGGCCGGGCCGCGGGCCGCGCTCTGGCTCTGCGCCGCCGGGTTCCTGCTGGTGCCGCTGCCGCTGGTGCTGTCGCCGCTGCGGCGGATGCGCGAGCTGCCGGACCCCGAGGGCTCGGCCGGGCACACGGCCGGTGCGGAGACCGCCGAGGAGGGGAGCGCCGCGAGCCCCAGCGTGTCCTGACCGCCGTCGACCGCCCTGCCGCACGAACGCCCTGACCGCCGTCGACCGTCCTGCCGTTCGACCGTCCTGCCGTCCTGCCGCACGACCGAACCACCGGAACAGCCCGAGCTGCCCCCAGAACCAGCTGACCGAACCCCGAGCCGCGACCGGAAACCGGAGACAGTTCCCGTGCACGCCAGCATCACCGCCGCCTACCTCGCCCGGTACCGCTCCGCCGCCGCCGACTCCCCGGAGGAGCTGCTCCCGCTGACCGGTGCCCAACGGCGGTTCCTGATCACCCGCCGACTCGTGCCGCAGAACCGCTCCGACGTCGTCCCGCTGCTCTTCGCCTACCCGCGTGGCACCGTCGACCCGGACCGGCTCGCCCGCGCCGCGGTCGCGGTGGCCGCCCACCACCCGGCGCTGTGCGGCGGCTTCGCGACGGTGCGCGGCACTCCCGTCCTGCGCACCGGAGGCCCGTCGGCCGAGGCCGTACGGATCGCCGTCGAGCCCGGCGGCACCGCCCGCGCCGCGCTGCGCGAGGCCCTGCTGGACTGGCCCGCCGGCGGGCCCGCGCTGCGCCTGCTGGTGGCCGCGGACCCGGACGGGGAGGAGGAGCTGCTCGTGGTCGCGCTCGACCACGCGGCCTGCGACGAGCCGTCGCTCGGCGTGCTCACCGCCGAGCTCGGCACGGCGTACGAGCGGGACGAACCGCCGGAGGCCGGGCCGACGCCGCAGGAACTGGCCGACTACCGGCAGGCCGTCGAGGCGCAGCTCGCCGCCGAGGACGCCGCCGGAGGCCCGGTGGCGCAGGCCCACTGGGGCCGCCGGCTGGGCGGCCTGACCGGGGCCGGCGGAGGCCCGGCCACCTCCACCGGCATGCTCACCGAACGGCTGCCCGCCGCCGAGGGCGCCGCCCGCCGGGCCGTCTTCCCGGCCCTGCTGGACGCGGTCGGATCGGCCGCGCACCGGCTGCACCGGACGGAGGAGTCCCCCGGGCCGCAGGGCGGGGGAGGGGCGCTCGCGCTCGGCTACCCGTGGGGCGGGCGCCCGGCGAACGCGCCGGGCGTACTCGGCTGCTTCCTCAACACCCTGGTGCACCCCGCCACTTCGGGCCCGGCCACGGACCTGAACGTCCTCGCGGACGCCTGGTGGGACGACCTGGACCAGGCCGGAACCCCCTTCGACGAGGTGGTCCGCGCCGCCCGCGCCGCCGGATCCCCGTGGTCGGGCGGCCTGGACGCCCTGCTCACCCTGGAGGACCTGCACCGCCGACCGCCCCTGGCGCTCGGCGGCGTCGACGGCCGGGAGACCCACCTGGCCGGCCGACCGCTGGCCGCGCCGCTGGCCGTCTCCGCCTCGCACGGCGACGACCTGCTGGTCCGGCTGGCCTGGGACCGCGACCGCTTCCCCGAGGCCGAGGCGCAGGCCGCCTTCGGTGAACTCCTCGCCGTGCTGGGACACCACCTGCACGCCCGGCCGAGCCTGGCCGCGCGGGCCTGAGAGCGCCGCCGGCCGCAGGTCCACCCCTCCTCGACCCGCACGCCCGGACCCGCAGGACCCGCACGTCCCGCACGTCCCGCACGTCCCGCACGTCCCGCACGTCCCGCACGTCCCGCACGTCCCGCACGTCCCGCACGTCCCGCACGTCCCGCACTTTCGCAATTCCCAGAACTCCCAGAACTCCCCACGGCGGATCCGGCACACGGATCCACCACGCCCGTCCGCGCGCGTCCGACACGCCGCCCGGACAGGCCCCCGGGCCCCGGGCCGCACCTCACCCAGGTGCGGCCGGGCCCACCGGCCGGTGCGGCACCACCCCGCGCCCGCATCCGGCCAGCGAAGTGACGACAAGCCCACCACGCAAGGGAGTTGACCATGTTCGCACTCTCTCCGTCACAGGAGATCGTCTGGCTGCACGAACAGCTGCAGCCGGGTAGCCGCGCCTACAACTTCACCGCCGTCCTCGACCTGTGGGGCACCCTCGACCGCGAAGCGCTGCACACCGGCCTGACTGCCGTGCTGGCCCACCACCCCGGTCTGCGGCTGGAGTTGGTCCCCAGGCCGGAGGGCCTGCCCGGCCAGCGGGTCGTCGGGGACTGCGAACCGGAGCTGCGCCACAGCGACTTCGGCGCCGAGCAGGACCCGGAGGCCGCCTTCCGCAGCCTGCTCGCCGCGGAGGCCGAGGAACCGCTGGACACCGGGCGGGCCCCGGTGCTGCGCTGGCACCTGGTCCGGCTCGCCGAGGACCACCACCGGCTGATCCACGTCGAGCACCACCTCGTCCACGACGGCCACTCCTTCGCGATCCTGCTGCGCGACCTGTTCACCGTCTACCGCGCCACCGTCCTCGGTGAGCCGTACCGGCTGCCCGCCGCGCCCTCGTACGAGGAGCACGCCCGCGCCGCCGCCGACCTCCCCCGGGGCCGCGCGCTCGACTTCTGGACCAGGGAACTGACCGACGCGCCGCGCGAGATCACGCTGCCCGGACTGGCCCGGCCCGGCGCCGAGCGGCGCCACCGGGGCGGCCAGCTGCGCCAGTCGATCGGCGCCGACCTCGCCGAACGGCTGCGCGAGCGCAGCAAGGCGGACGGCCACACCCCGTTCAGCACCCTGCTCGCCCTGCTCGCCGAACTGCTGCGCCGGCACAGCGGCCACCGCGAACTCGTCATCGGCACCGCCGTCGGCAACCGCCCGGAAGGCTTCGAGGGCACCGTCGGCATGTTCGTCAACACCGTCCCGCTGCGCCTGCGGCTCGACCCGGCGGCCCCCGGCACCGAGGCCGTGGACGAGGTGACCGACGTCCTGCTGCGCGCCCTGCCGTACCAGGACCTGCCGGTCCAGGAGCTGACCCGCAGGCTCGGGCTGCACACCGCCGGCGCCGACAACCCGCTGTTCAACGTGATGTTCAGCGCGCACGACGCGGCGCTGCCCGACGTCCAGGCCCCCGGACTGGAGGTCTCGCTGTACGAGGGCTTCAACACCGGCACCACCCGCTTCGACCTCGACCTGGTGTTGCTGCCGGACGACCGCCGGGTGGTCGGTGAGAAGCACGGCGCCGCCGGGATGACCCTGGTCTGGGACTACGACGCCGACCTCTACCGGGAGTCCGAGGCCGTGCTGCTGTCCGAGCGGCTGCTGGAACTGCTGCGCTGCTACCTGGACCGCCCGCAGGCGCCGATCGCCGAACTCGCCGCCACGTCCGCGCCCGGGGCCGCGGCGGTGGAGGCCGCCCCAGCCGCCCCAGCCGCCCAGGCTGTCCCGGCCGTCCCGGCCGGGCTCGACCCGGCCGCCGCCCATGACCCCGCCTCACTCGCCCTGCTGGCCGGTTCCGAGCGGATCAGCTACGGAGAACTGAACCGCCGGGTCGAGGAATTGGCCGAGCGGCTGCGCTCCGCCGGGGTCGTCCCCGGCCAGCCGGTGGCCACCGTGCTGCCGCGCGGCACGGACGGCGTGGTCGCCCTGCTCGCCTGTCTGCGGTACGGCGCCGTGTACGCGCCGCTGTCCACCGAGGACCCGGCCGCCCGGCTCGGCCTGCTGCTGGAGCGGCTGAGCCCGGCGCTCGTCCTGGCCACCCGGCAGAGTGCGCTGGCGCTGCCCGCCGAGGGTGTCACCCCCGCGCTGCTGGACGGCCCGGCCTTCCCCAAGGCCGAGCCCGCCGCCGTGCTGGACGGCGGCGCGTACGTGATCCACACCTCCGGCTCCACCGGTGTGCCCAAGCCCGTGCTGGTCGGCCGCGAGGCCCTCGCCGGGTACGTCGCCGCGATCGCCGCCCGCTACCGGCTCACCTCCGCCGACCGGGTGCTGATGTTCGCCCGGCCGTCCTTCGACGTGGCGCTGGAGGAGGTGCTGCCCACCCTCGCGGCCGGCGCCGTGCTGATCGTGCCGCAGCGCGAGGTGCCCACCGGCCCGGAGCTGGTGGCCGTGCTGGCCGCCCGCCGCGTCACCGTCGCCAACCTGCCGACCAGCTACCTGCTCGCCGTGCGCGAGGACCTGCGCGAGGCGCTGGACGACGGCCGCTGGGCGCCCCGGCTGCTGGTGCTCGGCGGCGAGCGGCTGCCCGCCCGTGCGCTGGCCGGTCTCACCGGGGCCACCACGGTGCTGAACGCCTACGGCGTCACCGAGGCCACCGTCACCTCCACCGTCCACGAGGTCGCCCCCGCCGATGTCGCCGAGGACGGCGAGATCCCGCTCGGCACCGAGCTGGCCGGCGTGCGCATCCACGTCCTGGACGACACCCTGCGCCCGCTGGCGCCCGGCTGTGTCGGCGAACTCGTCGTCGCGGGCGCCCTGTTGGCCGAGGGCTATCCGGGCCTGCCGGAGCCGACCGCGGCCCGCTTCGTGACCGTGCCCGCGCTCGGCGGCGCCCGCGTCTACCGCACCGGCGACCGCGGCTACCGAGACCTGGACGGGCGGCTGCGCTTCCTCGGCCGTGCCGACAACCAGGTCAAGCTGCGCGGCCACCGGATCGAGCTGGAGGAGATCGAGGCCGCCGCCTCCGCCGAACTCGGCGGCCGCTCCTGCGCGGTGCTGCTGCACACCGACCCGCGGACCGGCCCCCGCCTGGTCGGCTTCCTGGAGGGCGCCGACCGCCCGGACCAGGCCGCCCTGCACGAGGCGCTCGCCCGCAGGCTGCCCGGCGGACTCGTCCCGGCGAGCTGGACGGCCGTCGCCGCGATGCCCACCCTGCCCGGCGGCAAACCCGACCGCTCCGCCCTCGCCCGCCTGGCCGCGGAGGCGGACGAGGCGGACGCGACGGACGAGGCGCGGGGGAGCGCCCCGAGCCGGTTCGCCGACTCAGGCCAGCAGTTGGTCGCCGCCGCCTGGCGCGAGGTGCTCGGCCACGACCGCTTCACCGCGGACTCGCACTTCTTCGAGGTCGGCGGCCACTCGCTGCTCGCCGCCCAGCTCGCCGCGTACCTGGAACCCCACCTCGGCGCCCGCCCGCCGCTGCGCACCCTGTTCCGCCACGCCGTGCTGGCCGACCAGGCCCGCGCCCTGACCGCAGGAGACGCCAAGTGACCGCCCCCTCCGCCGTCCTGGAGGACGGCCACCGCGAACTCGTCGAGGCCTTCGAGTCCTTCGTGCGGCGCGAACTGGTGCCGCTGGCAGCCGAGTTGCCCGAGACCGCCGACCAGGTCCCGGCCGACCTGCGGTCCTACGTCCGCAAGCGCTCCGCCGCCCTCGGCTTCTACGCGGGCGACTTCCCGGAGGAACTCGGCGGCGCCGACATGCCGTTCACCGCCGTCGTCCTGCTGCACCACGCCGCCGGGCGCAGCGGCTGCGTGCTCGCGCCGTACGCGCTGGCCGGGTCCGACGGACCCAGCCCGCTGCTGCGGCACGGCACCCCGGAGCAGGTCGAGCGCCACCTGATCCCGCTGGTACGCGGTGAGCAGACCCGCTGCCTCGCCCTCACCGAGCCGCACGCCGGCTCCGACGCGTTCCACCTCACCACCACCGCCGTGCGCACCGGCGAGCGCTGGGTGCTGAACGGGCGCAAGACCTTCGTCAGCAACGCCGAACACGCCGGGATCGCGCTGGTCGTCGCCGCCACCGACCTCGGTGACGGCGCCGGACCCACCACCGGGGCCACCGCCTTCGTGCTGCCGATGGACCAGCCCGGGCTGCGGATCGGCCAGCGCTACGAGGGCATGTCCGGCGAGCCGCTGTTCGAACTGCTGCTGGACGGGGTCACCGTCGGCCCGGAGGCCGTGATCGGCGGCGAGGAGGGCGTCGGCGCGGCGACCGCCCTGGCCATCGACAGCCTCTCGCGCGGCCGCCTGGTCGTCGCCGCGATGTGCAACGGCATCGCCGAGCACGCGCTGCGGATCGGCGTCGAGTACGCCAGGGACCGGCGTGCCTTCGGCCGGGTGATCGGCGAATACCAGCACGTCCAGGAGCACCTGGTCACCACCCGGGCCGAGGTCGAGGCCTCCAAGCTGCTCACCCTCGCCTGCGCCCGGCTGGTCGACGAGGGCATCGAGTCGCCCGAGAACGCGGCGCTCGCCAAGCTCACCGCCTCCGAGACCGCCGTCCGCGCGGTGGACCGCTCGCTCCAGGTGCACGGAGCCACCGGCTGGGTGCGCGGGCACCCGCTGGAGTTCCTCTACCGCTACGTCCGGATGACCACGATCATCGAGGGGACCTCGGAGGTCCAGAAGGTGATCATCGCCCGTTCCATGGGCCTGAACTGACGGTACGTCACAAACATGGAGCTGATGATGGAACACCTCGACAAGGACCCGACGGGCACGGCGGCCCCGAGCATCGGCTACGGCCGTCCGCACCAGGACGGCGCGGTGCTCGACCTGTTCACCAGCTGGGCGCACCGCACCCCGGACGCCCCCGCCCTGATCGACGGCAAGCGGGTCCACAGCTACGCCGAACTCGACCGCCTCGCCGACACCGTGGCCGATTCCCTGCGCGGCAAGGTCGGCCCGGGTGACCTGCTCGGCGTCTGCCTCGCCCACTCGGTCTCGCTGGTCGCCGTCACCCTGGCCGCCGCCAAGCTCGGCGCCGTCCACCTGCCGATCGGCCCGCGCCCCGGCGAACGGCGGCTGCGCGCCGTCGCCGAACAGCTGCGCCCGGCCTGCCTGGTCGGCGAGCCGGACCTGCTGCCGCCCGGCGGCGAGCGGCTGCCGCTGGACCTGCCCACCGGCGGCGTGGTGGCCGCCCTGACACCCGGCGAGCAGGTGCGCGTCCCGGTCGGCACCCACTACGCGGTGCTCACCTCCGGCTCCACCGGTACCCCGAAGGCCGTCGCCGTCACCGAGCCCGCGCTCGGCGCGCTGCTGCGGTGGTACCGCGAGCTGACCGGCCTCGGCCCCGGCGAGCGGCACAGCCTGCTGATCGGCGTCGCCTTCGACCCGCACGTCCAGGAGCTGTGGGCCGGCCTCACCTCCGGGGCCGCCCTGGTCGTCGCCCCCGAGGCCGTCCGCTGGGACACCGGCGCGCTCACCGACTGGTGGCACGAGGCCGGCATCACCGTGGGCATCCTGCCCACCCCGCTGGCCGAACCCGTCCTGGGCCGGCCCTGGCCCGCCGGCCTGGCGCTGCGCCACCTGAGCGTCGGCGGCGACCGGCTGCGCCGCGCCCCCGGGCCCGACGTCACCGCGACCGTCCACAACTCCTACGGCCCCGCCGAGGCCACCGTCACCACCACCGTGCACACCATGGCCCCCGGCGGCGACCACGGCGCCGGTGCCCCGCCGATCGGCCTGCCGATCGCCGGCGCCGTCCTGCTGGTCACCGACGAGGAGGGCCGCCCGGTGCCGCGCGGCACCGCCGGCGAGCTGCGGATCGGCGGCCGCGGCCTGGCCGCCGGATACCTCGACCCGGAGCTGACCGCCCGCCGCTTCGTCGACGCCCCCGCCGGCGTGGTCGGCACCGACCGGGTCTACCGCACCGGCGACCGGGTGGTCATGCGCCCCGACGGTGTCCTGGAGTTCCACGGACGGCTGGACGACCAGGTCAAGGTCAGCGGCGTACGGATCGAACCCGCCGAGGTCGAGGCCGCCTTCGAACGCGACCCGCGGGTGCGACGGGCGGTGGTCGCCGCCGAGCAGGCGCCGACCGGCGGGGCCCGGCTGCTCGCCTTCGTCCAGGGGGAGGACGACGCCGACCCCGAGGAGCTGCTCGCCGCCGTGCGCCCCTGGCTGCCCGAGCAGGCCGTGCCCTCCGCCGTCCGGCTGGTCGAGCGCTTCCCGCTGGACGCCAACGGCAAGGTGGACCGCCAGGCGCTGCTGGCCGACGCGCGGTCGGCTCCGGTGCCGGCGACGGCCGCCGAGGAGGGGGACAGCCCGGTCGAGCGCGCCGTCCTGAAGCTCTGCCGCGGGCTGATCGGCCGCGCCGACCTCGGGCCGGCGGACAACTTCCTGGCCTCGGGCGGCAATTCGCTCGCCGCCGCCCGACTGCTGGAGGCGCTGGAGAACGAGTACGGAGTGCGGCTGCGGGCCCCGCTGGTGCTGCGCCAGCCGGACCTGCGGGCCGTCGCCCGACTGGTCGAGGAGCGGATGGCCGCCATGGAGCGGGTCTGATCCGTCCTGCCGCGCGCCGATCGTCAGCGCACCGATCCGTCGTGCACCGATCCGTCGTGCGCTGATCCGTCGTGCGCTGATCCGAGCGTGCCGAACCGCAGCGCGCCGATCCGCAGCGCGCCGAACCGACGAGACCCGTCGGACGCGCGCCGATCCGAGGCCGACCGCCGGACCCGCCCCGACCGCGGCCGTCCGGCCCCGCCCGAACCTCCTCAGCAGGACGCCCCGGCCCCACCCGGCCGGGGCGCCCGGAAGGAACACCACCATGACCCGTCCCGCCTCGAAGACCCCGCCGACCCTGCCCACCCTGCCCGTTCTGCCGGCCCTTCCCGCTCTTCCTGCCCTTCCTGCCCTGATCGCCCGGCAGGCCGAACGGCAGCCCGACGCGCTCGCCGTGACCGACGGCTCCACCGTCCTGACCTACCGCGAACTCGTGGACGCCGCAGGACGGCTGGCCGCCGTGCTGGCCGCCCGGGGGATCGGCCCCGGCAGTGCCGTCGGCCTGCTCTGCGCCCGCTCCACCCGGCTTGTCGTCGCCCAGCTCGCCGTCTGGCGGGCCGGCGCCCTGGTCGTCCCGCTCGACCCGGCCTACCCCCGCCCCCGGATCGCCGAGATGGCCGCCGACGCCGACACCCGGCTCGTCCTCGGCGACAAGGGACTGCTCGCCGAGGCCGGAATCCCCGAGGAGCGCACCCTGGTGCTGACCGAGCGCGGCACCGAGGCCACCGGCCTCGCGACGGCGCCCGACGCCGCCGACCCGGCCGCGCCCGCCCTGCTCTACTACACCTCCGGCTCCACCGGCCGCCCCAAGGGCGTCCTCGTCCCGCACCGCGCCGTCGCCGACCTGGTCACCGCCGAGGACGCGATCGCCCTCGGCCCGCGCGACCGGATGCTCTTCCACTCCACCGTGTCCTTCGACGCCGCCACCCTCGAACTGTGGGCCCCGCTCGCCCGCGGTGCCGCGGTGGCCGTCTCCCCGAGCGAGCGGCCCAGCGCCGAGGACCTGGTCCGCGACGTCGAGAGCTTCGGCGTCACCACCGTCTTCCTCACCACCGCGCTCTTCCACCACCTGGCCGCCCGGCGCTCCCGGATCTTCGGCGTGCTGCGCACCGTGGTCGTCGGCGGCGAGGCGATCTCCGCCGAGCACGCGGGCGCCGTGCTGCGGGCCTTCCCCTGGCTCGAACTGGTCAACGGGTACGGGCCGACCGAGGCCACCACCTTCACCACCCTGCACCGGGTCACCCGGGCCGACTGCGCGGGCTCCGTCCCGATCGGCCGGACCTTCGGTGGCGCCCGCGCCCACGTCCTGGACGAGCGGCTCGCACCGGTGGCGCCGGGCGCCGTCGGAGAACTGTGGATCGCCGGCGACCGGCTGGCCCTCGGCTACCTCGGCCGGGCGGAACTGACCGCCGAGCGCTTCCGCGAGCTGCCCGGCATCGGACGCGCCTACCGCAGCGGCGACCGGGTCCGCCGGCTCCCGGACGGCTCGTTGGAGTACCACGGGCGCACCGACGACCAGGTCAAGGTGCGCGGCTACCGGATCGAACCGGGCGAGGTGGAGCACGCGTTGCTCCAGCTGTCCGAGGTCGCCGAAGCCGCGGTCGTGGTCCGCCGGGCCGGGCAGGACGACGCCGCGCTCACCGCCTGCCTGGTGCTCGCCGAGGGGGCCCGCCCGGCCGTCGAGGCGCTGCGCGCCCGGCTCGCCGAGCGGCTGCCCGCCCACCTGGTGCCCACCGCCTGGACCGTGCTCACCGCGCTGCCGCTGACCGGCAGCGGCAAGGTGGACCGGCGGGCACTCGCCGCCGACGATCCGGCCGGGACGGGCCCGGTCGCCGAGGCCGAACTCGGCCCGATCCAGCAGGTCGTCGCCGAGGCCTGGAGCCGGGCCCTGGAACGCCCGATCACCGACCCGGCCGCGGACTTCCTCGCCGAGGGCGGGCACTCGCTGCTCGCCATGTGGGTGGTGGACGACCTGCGGGAGGACCTCGGGGTCGAACTGTCGCTCGCCGACTTCCTCGCCCACCCGACCGTCGCCGCCCAGGCCGAGCTGCTGGAACGCGCCCTGCGGGCCGCCGACGACACCCCGGGAGCAGGCCGATGAGCACCGTCGACCAGACCGACCTGCTGCGCCGCGCCCGCGGCCGCCGCGCCGCCACCGTCCTCGCCCACCCCGCCGCCGACGACGACGGCCCGGCGCCGCTGTCGCACGCCCAGCAGCGGATGTGGCTGATGGACCGCCTCGGCCAGGGCGGCGCCCTCTACAACGTGCCGATCGCCACCCGGGTGCGCGGTCCGCTCGATCACGCGGCCCTCGCCACCGCGCTCACCGGACTGACCGAACGGCACGCCGTCCTGCGCACCCGCTACCCGCACCGGGGGGACCAGCCGTACCAGCAGGTGGACCCGGTCACCCCGGTGCCGCTGCCGGTGCTGGACGCCACCGGCCCGGAGCAGCTCGCCGACGAGGCCGCCCGCCCGTTCGACCTCGCCACCGGCCCGGTGCTGCGCGCCCTGCTCCTGCGGAACGGCCCCGAGGACCACACGCTGGTTCTGACGATCCATCACATCGCGGTGGACGGAGGATCGTTGCGCTTCCTCGCCGCCGACCTCGCCGAGCTGTACCGCGCCGCGCGCGACGGCGGCCCGAACCGGCTCCCGTCGCCGGCCCCCGCGTACGCCGACTACGCCCGCCAGGAGCGCGCCCGGGACGTCGAGCTGACGGCCGCCGCCACCGCCCTCGCCGCAGGGCTCTCCGGGGCGCGACCGCTGCCGCTGCTACGGCCCGTCCCGCCCGGCGCCCGCGAGCGCCGCGCCGTGCTGCACACCGCCCCGCTGGAACCGGCGGTGCTGGAAGGACTGCGCGGCCTCGGCGCACGGCACGGCACCACGCTGTACACCGTCGTCCTGGCCGCCGCGTTCGCCGCGCTGCGCAACACCTCCGGGCAGGACGACCTCGTCCTGGGCTGCGCGAGCGGCCACCGGGCGCGGCCCGAGTTCCGCCGGACGGTCGGGCTCGCGGTCAACACCCTGGCCGTGCGGGCGAATCCGTCCGGCGGCGGGTCCTTCGCCGAGCTGCTCGGGCTGGTCCGTACCGCCCTGCTCGATGCGCAACGGCACCACGAGGTGCCCCTCGACCTGGTGACCGAGCGGCTCGGCGCGGCCGCGCGCGGGGCGGACGGCACCCCGCTGCTCTCGGTCAGCTGCGACCTGCTGCAGACCGTCGACCCGTTGGTGCTGCCGGGCCTCGACACCGAGAACGTGGAACTCCACCTCGGACTGGCCAAGTTCGGCCTCACCCTGCTGGTGGAGGACGGCCCGAAGCCGCGCGTACTGGTCCAGCACGACCGGGACGCGCTGGACCGGGACACCGCCGCCCGGCTGCTCGACGCCTTCGCCGCGCTGCTCGTCGCCGTGGCCGAGGATCCGGAGCAGCCGCTGTCCGAACTGCCCGGCGAGCGCCTGGCAGTCGCCGAACACCCTGTCGTGGAATGCCTGTTGGCCGATCCCGCGGTGGTGGAAGCGGCCGTGGTCGAGAGCCCCGACGGCCCGCCGCTCGCCTTCGCGGTGGTGCGCGGTCCGGTCGCCCCGAGCGGCACCGCCCTGCGGGACGCCCTGCGCGGGCGTCTCCCGGCCGCCGAACTCCCGCGCGCGGTCACCCTGGTGGACACCCTGCCCCGCCGCGCCGACGGCACCCCAGACCGTGAACGGCTGCCCGGCGCGGCCGCCTCGGAGAAGGGGCCGGTGGACGTGGTGCGGGAGGTGTTCGGCGAGCTGCTGGGTGCGGTTCCGCCTGCTGATGGGGACTTCTTCGCGCTGGGTGGGCATTCGCTGGTCGCGGTGCGGCTCGCGGAGCGGTTGCGGACCCGGTTGGGGTTGCCGCTGACCGGTCTCGACATCCTGGAGCAGCGCACCCCGCGCGCCCTGGCCGTTCTGCTCGCCGCCCGCGCGCAGGAGCGCCGCGCCGCCCTCACCCGGACCGGCGCCCGTCCGCGGAGCGCCGGCGCGCGGACCGGCACCGTCCTGCTCACCGGCGCCACCGGCGGGGTCGGGGCGGCGGCGCTCCAGGAGCTGATGGCCCAGGGCCGACCGGTCCGGGTGCTGGTCCGGCCCGAGTCCGCGCACCTGCCCGCGCTGAACGGCGCCGAGGTGGCGGAGGGCGACCTCGGAGACCTCGACAGCCTGCGCCGGGCCGTCGAGAACGTCGACGCCGTCATCCACTCCGCCTGCACCTTCACCGACCACGCCACCGACCTCGCCGCGATGCGCGCACTGGTCGACGGCTGGCGCGGCGGCCCGTTCGTCTTCGTCAGCAGCATCGACGCGTACGGGCGCCCGGCGGGCACCGAGGTCCCCGACGGCGGGCCCGGCGGCGGTCCGGTCACCCCGTACGGGCAGGCGAAGCTGGACTGCGAGCGGATCCTCTTCGAGGCCGCCGCCACCGGCCGCGGCCAGGCCATCGCCGTCCGCGCCCCGATCGTCTGGGGCCCGCACCACCGCCTGCGCGACCAGCTCCGCTGGGGCTCCACGGCGGCCCTCTACCAGGCCGCCCTGGCCGGCCGGCCGATCGACGTGCCGGCCGGCGACGCGTGGTCCGGCGCCTCCTGGGTGCACGCCGCCGCCCTCGCCCGCGCGCTCACCGCCTGCCTCGCCCCGGGCCACCCCGCCGCCGGCCGGGTCGTCAACGCGGTGAGCGGACACGTCTCCTGGGCCGACTTCGCCGCCGAACTGGTCCGCCTGCTCGGCTCCGCCAGCTCGATCGGCGCCACCCCCGACGCCGAGGAGGAACTCCGCCGCCCCTGGCACTACCGGGCGGACGCCCTGGCCGCCCCACTCGCCCCCGAACCGGGCGAGGACTGGCGCAGCGTCCTGGCGGCCATGGTCCGCTGACGCCCGCCGCGGGCGGAGGAACCGGGGCCGCCGGTCTCCTCCGCCCGCGTCAGCGGAGGTGGCGCAGGCGGGAGGCCGCGATGTTGCGGATGCGCCGGGCGCGGCCGCTGTCGGCGAGCGGGGTCAGGACCCGCCGGGCCGAGGACTCCCGGGCGAGGTGCTCCTGGAGCCAGCTGTCCGCGGCGAGCAGCCGGCTCTCCTCCCACGGCTCGTCCAGGGTCACCGCCCGCAGCAGCGCCCAGTCCCGCAGCCGCCGCACCGCGAAGTCGTCGCCCGCCACCGCGTCCGCCAGCTCCCGGTGCCAGGCCGGGAAGCCCGGGTCCGTGAGCAACTCGGCCGCCCGCCGGCCCAGGTACTCGCAGACCGCGCTGCTGCCCATCGAGGGCTCGGGGTCGGTGAGCACCCGGGCCGCGAGGGCGGCCGCGTCCTCGGGCGCGACCTCCGCGAAGGCCAGGCGGTACCGCGCGAACCGCACGTGCTCGTCCGGCTCGAATCCTGCCGCTCCGACCGCCGCTGTCTCCGTCACCGAGGTTCCCTCTTCCATCCCGCCGTGGCCGCCGCGCCCGTGGCCGGCCGGCTGAATCCTCGCACGGCTCCGACGATCTTCTTGACCTCAAGTCCGATTGAGCTTCTAGCCTCAGCCTGACGAATCGTCAAGTGACAGGAGCGGGATCGTGATTCTGGTGACAGGCGCCACCGGCAACATCGGAAGGACACTGCTCGACGAACTGCGCGCCGCCGGCGCGGGCCCCGTCCGCGGGCTCACCCGGGACGCCGCCCGGGCGTGGTTGCCCGCCGGGGTGGAGGCGTGCGAGGGCGACTTCGCCGACCCGGCCTCCCTGGCGCCCGCCCTCGACGGGGTGCGCTCGCTGTTCCTGGTGTCGCGGATCGGCTCCGATGCCGGGATCCTCGACGCCGCCCGCCGGGCGGGGGTCGAGCACGTGGTGCTGGTGTCGTCCATCGCCGTGCAGACGCACCCGCACCTGGGCCCCGCCCGGGAGAACGCGGCCGTCGAGCGGCTGCTCCGGGACAGCGGCATGGCGTGGACGGTGCTGCGGCCGACACAGTTCGCCTCCAACGCCCTGTGGTGGGCGGCGACGATCCGCGAGCGCCGGACCGTCCGGGTGCCGTACCCGGACACCGGGCTGCCCACGATCCACCCGGCGGACATCGCGGCGGTGGCGCGGGTGGCGCTGACCGAGCCCGGCCACCAGGGGCGGACGTACCCGCTGACCGGCCCGGAGCGGGTGACGGCCCGGCAGCAGCTGGAGGCCGTCGCGTCGGCCCTCGGCCGGGAGGTGGCCGTCGCGGAGGCCGGCCGGGAGGAGGCCCACCGGCAGCTGGCCGCCGTCCTGGGAGCCGAGGCCGCGGACGCGGTGCTCGACCTGACGGGCGGGGACGTCAACGACGAGCTGCTGGCGGTGCGCGACACCGTCGAACGGGTCACCGGATCGGCGGCCCGGCCGTTCCGCCGCTGGGTCTCCGAGAACCTCGCGGCCTTCCGCTGAGCCATTGTCCCGGCTTCGGTCGCTCAGCCGATGGTCACCACCCGGGCCCACTGCGGCGGGGCGTCCGGCCGGTAGTCCGGGTCGTGCTCGGTGTACCGCATCGGCCGCGGGAACAGCCCGACCACCGTCCGGCAGGGCGGGGCGACTTCGGGCCACGGGGTCTGGCCGTCGGTCAGGACCACCACCACGTCCGGGCGGGGGACGGCGCGCAGGGCGGTGCGGAACCCGGCACGCAGGTCGGTGCCGCCCCCGCCGACCAGCGGGATGCCCTCGGCCCGGCAGAGCCCGTGGACGGCCTGGGTGGCGGCGTCGCAGGAGACCACCCGGACCTGGTCGCGGCGACCGCCGACGGCCCGGCCGATCGCCGCGACCTCCAGCAGTGCGCTGCCCAGCTCTTCGTCCGAGACCGACCCGGAGGTGTCGATCACCACCGTGACCCGCGGCGGGCTCCGCCGCAGGCTCGGCAGCAGCACGCCCGGAACCCCGGCCGAGCGGCGGGCGGGACGGCCGTAGCTGTAGTCCTCGCCCGCGCCGGGGCCGGAGACCGCCGAGCGCACCGCCGCGCCCAGCAACTGCCGCCAGGGCTGCGGTGGGTGGAACGCCTCCTCGGCCCAGCGCTTCCAGCCCGCCGGGGCGTCGCCCGGGCGGCCCCGGATGCCCTCGGCGACCCGGAGGCGGACGGCGTCGCGCTCCTCCGGGGCGAGCCCGTGGGCGCCGTCGGGGCCCAGCTCCCACGGGCGGTGCAGACCGTCCGCGCCGCTGCCGCAGTCCAGCCAGGCCGCCTCCAGGTCGCACGGGTCGAAGCGGAACCCGCGCAGGTAGTCCTCCATGAGCAGGCCGTCCGGCAGCCGGAACGTCTCCGGCCGGACGGCGCCGGCGGGAAGGACCAGCCCGTCTCCCTCCACGTCGTCGTTGATCTCGCAGTCGGCGGCGATGTTCATCCGCAGCCGGGCGCCGGGGCCCTCCATGCCGAGGTCCCGGGCGAGGCGGTCGCCGCGGCCGTGGTGGTCTCGCAGCAGGTGCGAGACCTCGTGCACCCAGACTCCGGCCAACTCCTCCACCGGGGTGCGGGCGGCGAAGGCCGGTGCGGCGTAGCAGCGCCAGTACCGGTCCACGGCCATGGTCGGCACCTGCCGGGACTCCACCAGGTGGAGCGCGAACAGCGCCGTGGCCAGGTACGGGCGGACCCGGGCGGCGTGCAGCCGGGCGGCGTACAGCTTCTCGACGTCCAACGGCACCGGCGTGCCCGCCGGGGCGCCCGCGTCCTTCAGGGCGTCCACGGCTCCGCTCACCGTCGCGCTCCCCGGGCGGCGGCGAGGTCGGCCCGGCGGGAGACCGCCAGCGCCGGGGCGAGCCGCTCGATCGCCGCCGGCACGTCCCAGTCCTCCCGGCGCAGCGAGGCCAGGGTGGTGGCCGGGACGACCACCAGGTCCGGCGCACCGGTCTCCAGCGCCCGGACGAGCAACGCCCAGGCCGCGTCCCAGCGCGGGCGGTCCGGCCGGTTGCGCACCGCGGCGACGACCCCGTCCAGCACCACCTGGCGCAGGTCCCCGCGCGCGGGCAGCTCCGCGCGGGCCGGGTCGGCCAGCAGGTCCTCCGGGTCGGGCAGGTCCATCCGGTCCATGTGCGCCATCAGCTCCAGCCCCGGGCCGTCCCCGACGGTGCCGCGGACCAGCAGCGACACCACCTCCCGGTCGGAGCCGGCCGCCGTCGCGAAGGCGATCAGCCGCAGCGTCATGTCCCAGCTGCGCGGGGACGGCCAGGACCCGCCGCGCCGGGCCTCGGTGGTGGGCAGCCGGTGCACCAGTTCGGGACGGGCGGTCAGCAGCCCGCACACCGCGCGCCGGGCCAGCGCGACGGCCTCCGGCAGCGCCCGCGGGTCGAGCCGGGGCAGGGTCGCCACCGGCCAGACGCCGCCGAGGCCGCGCACCACCACCTCGTGGTCGTGCGCCCACTGGAGGTGGACGAAACGATTGGCCAGCGGCGCGCTCAGCTCCCAGCCGTCGGCCGCCGAGGAGCGCGGGTTGGCCGCCGCCACGATCCGCACCCCCGGGGGGAGCCGCAGGGTGCCGATGCGCCGCTCCAGGACCAGGCGCAGCAGCGCGGCCTGGACGGCGGGCGGTGCGGTGGACAGCTCGTCCAGGAACAGCAGCCCGCGCCCGGCCCGCACCAGGCGCACCGCCCAGTCCGGCGGGGCCATCGGGACGCCCTGCTGCGCCGGGTCGTCGCCGAGGACGGGAAGCCCGGAGAAGTCGGAGGGCTCGTGGACGCTGGCGATCACCGTCGTGAGCGGCAGTTCCAGGGCCTCGGCGAGCTGGTTGAGCGCGGCGGTCTTGCCGATGCCGGGCTCGCCCCAGAGCAGCACGGGCAGGTCGGCGGCGACGGCGAGGGTGAGCGCCTCCAGCTGGGTGTCGGAGCGGGGTTCGGTGCCGGTGTCGTCGAGCAGGTCGAGCAGTCGGCGGGCGACGTCGAGTCGAGGGGCTTCGAGGGTGTGCGTGGGCATGGGTGATCACCTCGAGTGGTCTGGTGCGCAAGGATGTCGGAGCCGTGCGGCGTCAGCGCGTGTACGCCAGGCGGGGATGGTCCCGGAAGGAGGCGTGGCGCGGTCGCGGGCGGTCGGCGGGGGAGGTGGTGGGACGGGAGCTGAAACGCGCGTGGGGCAGCCGGTAGGCGATGGGCCGGGTGGCCCTGGTCAGATCCGCCCGGTAGAGGCCGTAGACGATCCGCCGTTGGGCGGCCGCCGTCAGCTCGTCCCGCAGCGGACCGGCGCGCAGCACCGCCTCCGGGCCGATCAGGGCCTCGACCACGGCCAGCGCCCCGGCCGTGTCGCCGTGGTCCAACCGCTCCCGCACACCGGCCAGTTCGTTCGGACTCCGGTGGGCCAGGTCGATCGCCCGCAGGCAGGGCAGCGGGGTCCCGGACAGCTCGGCCAGCAGTTCCTCGCGGCGCAACTCGGCCGGGTCGTGGTCGAGCGCGACGAGCACGCCACCGACCAGCCCGAGGCGGTGCGGCGCCCCGCGGCACTCCACCAGCCGCTGGTGCGGGGGATCCGCCGCCGCCCGCGCCGGGGCCGGGTGCCCGGGCGCCAGCGCGGCCGCCACCAGCGGGTGCAGCCGGTGGGCCTCGATCGCGCCGCTGCGGAGCAGGTCGAGGTCGGGCGGCACCCAGGTCGCGGCGTCGGGCAGCAGCGGCAGCCCCGAGGTGTCCCCGGAGTCCTCCGCCACCGAGCCGTCCGGCCCGAGCAGCAGCCGCCGGCGCCCCAGCCGGACCACGACAGGCCCTGCGGGACGCCCTTCGGCACGCAGCAGCAGTTCGGCCTCGGCGGCCCAGTGCCCGACCGGCCAGGGCGGCGCCGAGCCGTCAAGTCCCCTGCCCGTGAGGTCCCCTGGTGAATCGGCGCCGGACCGGGCAGCCAGCTCGGCGCTGCGTCCGGCGTCCCATAGGTGCCGGTGCAGGTCGAGGCGGAACCGTCGGCTGGGATGCGGATGCGGGTGCGGCGACCGGCCGTCCCCCTCGGAGCCGACCCGGAGGGCCAGGCCGATCCGCTGCCCGTACTCCGCCCAGGCGGGCGGGGTGCGGACCACGAGGGTGGCCGGCCGCTCGCCCGGGTAGTGGGCCAGCGGCACGGTGATCCCGGGCCGGAGCAGCCCGTCCGGTGCGGACCTCGGCAGGTGCCAGCGCAACAAGTCCGGTGCGAGGCGGCGGAGATCGGCCCGTACCCGGTCGGCGAGCTCCCGGCCGTGGACGCGGGCGACATCCCGAGGACGGACGCCGGCCTCGACGTGGGCGGCGGCGCAGGCCCCGGCCCAGTCGCCGGCCAGCCGGCGGGCCGTGGCGGATTCGATCATGGAGGGCGGAACCGCGTACTCGCGTACGCGCCGCCAGAAGGAGATGCGGGAGTCGTTCCCGTGCGCGGGGTGAGTGGGCATCAGCACGCACTCTTCGCGGACGGGACCCCCATTCTGTGAGCAGCGTGAGTGGTCATCGCCGGGGAGCATAGCGCCCCGCGCCGCCGCCCGCCACACCGTTCCGCTCCCCGGCCGCGCGCTCAAGACCGGCTGGAGGAGGGGTCGAGACGGGTGGTTCGTGACGGCTTGGGTGTGTTCTGGTGGACGGCGGAGGGGGCGCGGGCGGTCCGAAGGCACTTCTGGACGCTCGCGCATGGAACTGAGTGCGGAGGCTATGGTTCGCCGGCCCGCGGTGGCCTTGACTGGTGGACACGAGGACGGACACGTAGGGGTTCACCAGAACCCCGGCGGGGTCCGGCGATCCGAACGGTTCCTACTCCGAGTGAGGGTGATTGTGATGGCTGGTGTGGTGGATCTCGCGGTCGAGTCCGGTGTGGTGCTGGTGGTCGGTGGCACGGGGAAGACGGGTCGTCGGGTGGCGGAGCGGCTGGCCGGGCGGGGCTATGAGGTGCGGGTGGGTTCGCGTTCGGGTGCGGTGCCGTTCGACTGGAACGACGAGGGGACGTGGGGTGCGGCGCTGGAGGGTGTGAGTGCGGCGTATCTGACGTACTACCCGGATCTGGCGTTCCCGGGTGCGGTGGAGTCGGTGGGGGCGTTCTCGCGGTTGGCGGCCGAGCGGGGGGTGGGTCGGCTGGTGCTGCTGTCGGGGCGTGGTGAGGAGGCGGCGGAGGCCGGGGAGAAGGCGGTGATGGAGTCGGGGGCCGCGTGGACGGTGGTGCGGTGTGCGTGGTTCAACCAGAACTTCGACGAGTCGTTCTTCCTGGAGCCGGTGCTGGCGGGGGAGTTGGCGTTGCCGGTGGGTGGTGCGGTGGAGCCGTTCGTGGATGTGGAGGACATCGCGGATGTGGCGGTGGCGGCGTTGACGGAGGCGGGGCACGCGGGTGAGGTGTACGAGCTGACGGGGCCGCGGTTGCTGTCGTTCGCCGATGTGGCGGGGGAGTTGTCGGCGGCGATCGGTCGTGAGGTGCGGTTCGAGGCGGTATCGCAGGAGGCGTACCGGGAGGTGCTGGAGGCGGCGGGGCTGCCGGCGGACTTCGCGGAGCTGTTCTCGGTGATCCTCGACGGTCGTAACGCGTCGTTGGGGGACGGGGTGCGGCGGGCGCTGGGGCGTGAGCCGCGGGACTTCGCCGACTACGCCCGCGCCGCCGCCGCCACGGGCGTGTGGAACGCGTGACCATTCGCAAGGGCAACACCTGCCGTGAGTACGGCAGTTCAGTAGATCGTCGGTGCCGGGCGGCGCCGGCCCCCTGACCGACCACCCGGCCGCGGCCGGGGGCGGTGAGGAGGCCGGCGGCCCGGACACCGGGAGAGTCCCCGCACCGGGCGGGGACCGGGGAGACCGAAGGAATACCCATGCGCTCGAATCAGACCGCGACCCCTGCTTCCTACACCGCGGCACAGTCCTTCACCGGCCCCGTGCCGGGCGGCGTGGCCTCGGCCGTGCCCGGTACCAGGAGCAAGGCCACCGGGCCGCTCCTGGTGGGTGCCACCATCACGATGGGCCTGATGGCGGGCCTGTTCTTCGCCTTCGACGTGTCGGTGATGCCGGGCCTGGCGGCCGGGGACGACCACACCTACGTGACGGCGATGCAGCACATCAACAAGGCCATCGACGGGAACGGGCTGTTCGGCCTGGTCTTCGTCGGCGCGTTCCTCGCCACCGGCATCGCCTCCTGGCTGCTGCACAAGGCCGGGCGCCGCCGGGCGGCGCTGTGGGCGGCGGGCGGGACGGCGCTCTACCTGCTGGCGCTGATCGTCACCATGGGCGTCAACATCCCGCTCAACAACGAGCTGGCGGCGGCCGGCGACGCGTCCCAGATCCACGACCTCGCCGCCGTGCGGGCCAAGTTCGCGGACACCTGGGTTCCGGTCAACATGCTCCGCACCGCGCTGTGCACCGGCGGCCTGCTCGCGCTGGCCCGCTCCCTGGTGCTCCACGGCCGCGCGGAGCGCTGAACGGAACACCCCGCACCACGGCCCCGGGCGCAACCGCGCCGGGGGCCTTCGGCGTTCCCGGGCGCTGGTCCCGTTCCCCGGCTCCGGTCCCGTTCCCGGGATCCGGTGTCGGGCCCCGACTCCGCTGCTGGCCGATTCCGTTCGCTCGCGACCGGCAGCGGGTCGCGGCGAACGGGCCGTCCGGAGCAGACTGGCCGCGGCACCGGAGTTCCTACCCCAGGGAGCAGGCATGTCCGTACGACCCGGCAGGCGCACGGCGGTCGGCAGGTTCAGGACCGCGGTCGGCGCGCTCGTCGTCGCCCTGGCGGCGGGAGCGGCGGTCACCCTGCCGGCCGCCGAGGCGCAGGCGGCCGCGCCCAGGGCCGCCAAGGTGGTCTACCTGACCTTCGACGACGGCCCCAGCCCCGCCTACACGCCCAAGGTCCTGGCGACGCTGGCCCGTTACGGGGTGCGCGCGACCTTCTTCGAGATCGGGCAGAACGTCGCCGCCCACCCCTCGGTGACCAAGCAGGTCGCCAGGGCGGGCCACAGCGTGCAGAACCACTCCTGGTCGCACCCGGACCTGCGCAGGCTCTCCGCCGCCGCGCTCAACGCCCAGCTGGTCGACACCGACAAGGCCGTCCGCGCGCAGACCGGCCGCACCCCGAGCTGCCTGCGCCCGCCGTACGGCGCGGTCGACAGCACGGTGCGGTCGAAGGCCGCGGCGCTCGGCAAGCAGGTGGTGCTCTGGTCGGTGGACCCGGCGGACTGGTCCCGGCCCGGCACGGCCGCCATCAGGTCACGGGTGCTGGACAACGTCCGCCCCGGGTCGGTGATCCTGCTGCACGACGGCGGCGGGGACCGCAGCCAGACGGTGGCCGCGCTGCCGGCGATCATCTCCACGCTCAAGGCGCGCGGGTACGGCTTCGCCGCCCTCTGCGGCTGACCGGCTGATCCGGTCGGCGGCAGAGGACGGCTTCGGTCGTGCTGTGGGCTGCGTGTTCCGGGCCTCGTGCTCCGGGCTTCCTGTTCCGGGCTTCCTGCTCCGGGCTTCGCCCGCGCGGTGGTTCAGCTCTGCCCGTTGAGGACCAGCGCCCAGGCGAGGCAGCCCAGGGCGGCGGTCGACAGCAGCGCGCGCAGCACGTTGAAGCGCACCCAGCGCGCCTCGAAGCGGCCGCGCACCGCGGCCGGGTCGGCGATCCGCTGAGCCGACCCGGCGGCTTCGAGCTGGTCGTTCAGCGGGATGTTGACCGAGCGGGTCACTCCGATCATCGCGACGTACAGCACCAGCGCGGCGATGGTCGCGGGCAGCACGTCGTGCCCGTCCGAGGGCAGGTGCAGGGCGACCGCGGCCGCCGTGGCGAGCAGGGCGCCGACGAAGCCGAGGACGAACCAGCCGTTCAGGATGGCCACGTTGACGCGCTGCATGACCTCGATGAAGGTCCGGTCCTCGACCCGCGCGAGCGCGGGCATGACCGAGCACGCGTAGGCGTAGAACAGTCCTGCGGTCAGTCCACAGGTGACGGTGGCCGCCACCAGGACGAGTGTGCGTGCCGTTTCCATCGTCGTGAGCCCCTCACTTCTCGCCGCCGGTGTCGCCGTGCGGCGGTCGCCGTGTCTCGGTCCGTACGGTCCGTACCCCCGTGGGCAGATCATCCGGCATTCGGGCGGTGCGAGCCACCTCGGCCGCTCAAGAGTCCCTCAAATGACGAAGCGTCAAATGATGTCCCTCCGTCTACACTTGACGTCATGGACACTCTGACGGGACTCCTCGACGGCCCCAAGGCCCGTGGCGCGTTCCTGCTGCGCTCCATCCTCACCCCACCCTGGTCGCTGCGGATCGAGGACCGGGCCCCGCTGTCGGTGGTGACGATGGTCCGCGGCGAGGCCTGGATCCTGCCCGAACGCGGGACGCCGCTGCTGCTGCACCCCGGGGACGTGGCGATCGTGCGGGGTCCGGAGCCGTACACGGTGGCCGACGACCCGGACACCCCGGTGGACGTGATCGTCGGGCCGGGCCAGGTCTGCACCAAGGGCGGGGTGGACGTCTCCGAGGTGATGTCACTCGGCGTCCGCACCTGGGGTCACGGGCGCGAGGGTGACCTGGCCTCCTCGGTGGTGCTGTCCGGGACCTACCAGGCCGAGCACGAGATCGGCCAGCGGCTGCTCGGCTGCCTGCCCGCGCTGCTGGTCCGCCCGGCCGGCACCGGCGCCGACGACACCCTGGTGCACCTGCTGGCCGCCGAGATAGGGCGCAACGAGCCCGGCCAGGAGCTCGTCCTGGACCGCATCCTGGACCTGCTGGTGGTCTCCGTCCTGCGCGCCTGGCTGGCCGCCCCCGACTCCGGCGCCCCCGCCTGGTACCGCGCCCAGCACGACCAGGTGGTCGGCCCGGTGCTGCGGCTGATGCACGACGACCCGGCCACCGCCTGGACGGTCGCCGAGCTGGCCCAGCGGGTCGGCGTCTCCCGGGCCGGACTGGCCCGCCGCTTCACCGCCCTGGTCGGCGAACCCCCGATGGCGTACCTCGCGGGCTGGCGGCTGGCCGTCGCGGCGGACCTGCTGCGCGAGCCGGAGTGCACGGTCGCCTTCGCCGCCCGCAAGGTCGGCTACAGCAACGCCTTCGCCCTCTCGGCGGCCTTCAAGCGGGTGCGCGGCATCAGTCCGCAGGAGCACCGCCGGCTGGCCGCCACGGGCGTCCCGGCGCGGCCGGTGGGCTTCTCGGGACCGGCGGAGACGGTGATCCTGGCGGGCTGAGCCAGGAGGCGCCGGGGGCGGGGCTGCGGGGGCGGCGCACTGGCCGCCCCCCGCCGTTGACCGGTTGATCCACCCCGCACCGGAGGCGTGTCGGCTCATCGCGGCAGGCGTCGCCGAACTCGCCGCCGAACTCGCCGTCGATTCAGACTGGTTGACGCCCTCTCGCCTTCCGGCCGGCTGACCCACCCGCCGCCTCCGGGCCTTCCGCCCGGTCGTCCCCGGTGTCACATGGCACCGGGGACGACAGAGGCCCGCCGGTCGCCCCGGGTGGCGGGAGGCCCGGGTGGCGGGAGGCTCGGGCCGACACCGCGAGCGCGGCGGCGAGTTCGGGCCGTTCCTCGCGGAGCTCGCCCGCCGGCGCCCGGGTGCCGGCGGGCGTCATGCCACGGGAACGTCAGGCGGCGGCGGCCCGGTACGGCGGGAGCGCGAGGGCGGTGACGACCGTGCCGTGGCGCACGCCCCAGGAGCCGGTGCGGGCGTGGGGATGGTGCGGGTGGCGGGCGGTGAAGGTGCCGTCGGCGTGCACCGTGACGGCGATGGCGGCCAGCGGAGCCCAGGTCCCGGTCAGCGGGTGGACGGCCTTGTATGCGGCCTCCTTGGCGCTGAACAGGACGGTGTCCCAAGGGGCGTGGCCGACGGGCAGTGCGGCGAGGGCCCGGCGCTCGGCCTCGCCGCTGACGAGCTGGAGCACGCCGCGGGGAAGCGGCCGGGCCGGCTCGGCGTCGATCCCGAGCGAGGTGTGGTGCCCGGTGGCGGCGACGGCGACGGCGGTGTAGCCGTCCGTGTGGGTGATGCTGCCCGCGATGCCCGTCGGCCACCGCGGCGCCCCGCCGGGCCCGGGGAGCAGGGGCGCCGGCGGGTGCCCGAGGGTGCCGAGGGCCTGGCGGGCGAGCGCCCGGGCGGTGGCGAACTGCCGTCGGCGGCGCGGCGAACGGTCCCGGATGTACGCCTCCTCCAGAGGCAGCAACAGGCCCTCGGACGGGGTGCCGAAGGCCTCGGCGCAGTGGACGTGGGGCGGCAGCAGCGCGGCCAGGACGGCGGCGGGGGCGACGGTGGTCACGGGCGTCAGCGGCCGGCCGTGACCAGCAGGTGGGTGTGGCGGGCGACGTGGTGCGGGGCCTCCAGCGGCACCATGTGGCCGGCGCCGGCGATCCGGTGCAGCTCGGCGTCCGGCAGTGCCGAGGCGAGCGCCTGGCTGAACTCGGGCTTCACGATCTTGTCCTCGGTGCCGGTGATGACGACGGTCGGCGCGGTGATCCGGGCCAGGCCCGCGCGCAGGTCCATCTCCTCGGTGGAGGCGAAGCAGGCGGCCCGGGTGCCCGGCGGCGTCGCGGCGAACAGCCGGCGGTTGGCCTCCCGCGCCGTCAGCTTGGCGTCCGGCCCGTGCGTGCCGCCGAGCAGGCGGCGGCCCAGCCACGGGGTCCGCAGGGCCCGGCTGAACAGCTCCGACCCCATCATCTTGACCTCGCTCGCCGGGGTGCTCTGCCCGTGCGAGGCGGTGGACACGAGGACAAGTCCACGCAGGCGCTTGGAACTTGAGCCCCCCTGCCGGGCGGCGAGTCCGGCGGCCCAGGCGAGCGCGGCGTACCCGCCACCGGAGTGCCCCACCACCACGACCGGCCGCTCCGGCGTGGTGAGCGTGCCGACGACGGCATCGAGGTCCCGGGCGAGCCGGTCGATGCTGATCGGCTCCCGTCCGGCCGTCGACGAGGCGTGTGCGCGCTGGTCGTACGAGGCCACGGTGTGTCCGGCCGCGGCGAGCTGGTGCGCGGTGGCGTGCCAGACCGTCCGGGAGGCCGCCCAGCCGTGGACGAGCAGGACGAGCGGCCGGCCCGGGTCGGGCTCGCCCGGCCGGTGCACCGAGATGGCCAGCTGCGCGTGGTCGTCGGTGGTCGCGGTGTGGTCGGTGGCGGTGACGGCGTGGCGGGCGGGGAGCGTGGCGATTTCGGTGATGGTCACGGCGGACCTCCTTTCGTCCGGTGGTGGTTCCTACTTCTGGTTGTCGAGGTGCTTCTGGAGGTTGCTGAGGGCGTGCTGGGTGGCCGCGGTGTGCTTGGCGGTGAGGTTGGCCAGCTTGTGGAGGACCTTGGCCAGGCCGTTCGGCGTGGTGGCGAAGGTGATGGTGAGGAGCGTCTGGGTGTCGTTGTTGTGGGGCGTGAGGCGGTAGGTGGTGGTGCCCCGGAAGTGGCCGGTGTGGGCCTGGGTCAGCTCGACGTCGGGGGTGACGTGGGTGGTGGTGGAGTTGAACCGGAGCTTGGGGCCGGGCTTGCCGACGCCGGCGGGGTGGATCGTGGTCGTCATGGTCCCGCCCTGGAGCTGGGGGCCGGTGGACCCGGGCCGGTGGGTGTTGTGGGGGTGCCACCAGGTGGTCTTGCCGTTGAGCTCGCTGACGATCGCGTCCCAGACGGCGTGGGTGGGCTGGTTGAGGATGGCGCGGTCGGTGTGGTGGATGGCGTGCACGGGGAATCGGGCCTTTCCGTCGACGGGTTGGGAGGCGGGGTGCGGTCGGGGCCGGTGGATTCCCTGTCAGGGGAAGATGTTCTGGCCCGGCGTGAGGGTGTGGGTGGGGTCGTAGGTGTCCTTGGCGGCGGCCAGGGTGCCCCAGCGGGAGCCGTAGTGGTTCCGCCAGTCGGCGGGGGTCATGTTGGGGATGGCGCCGACGAGGTACCGCTTCGCGCCGAGCTGGGTGGCGCGGTTGTAGAGGGCGCGGTTGCGGACGAGGGCGGGGGCCGGGTTGGTGGCCGGATGGGGGAAGGCGAGGAAGTCGAAGAGGAAGGCGACGGGCTCGCTCGGGGTGATGGCCAGGGGGTGGGTGAGCTTGCCGGTGTGGAAGGGGTAGCAGAGGAGGAGCCCGGCGCCGATGTCGTCGGGGGTGATCTGGGGGAGCGCCTCGGTGAGGAAGGTGTGGATGGCGGAGGCGGGGAGGAAGAGGGAGAGCCACGGCTTGGGGGCGTTCCAGTAGCCGAGGTCCTTGATGGTGTCGGCGAAGACGTCGGCGCGGTAGGTGTACTCGCGGTAGGTCTGGTCGGCGATGTCGGTGCTGGTGGGGGTGAGGCCGGTCAGGAGGGCGGCGGTGCTGGGGGGCGTCGTGTTGTAGTGGGCGACCGCCTCGATCTTGTACCGGGGGGCCTGCCCGACCGGCTGGATGAGGACTTCGCCGACCTGGGAGGGGAAGCGACCGTCGGCAAGGAGGGTCTGCTGGTCGGCGAGGAAGGTCGCGAGGTCGTCGTAGATGAGGGTGAAGACCAGGGCGCGGGCGGGCGCGGGGACGAGCTTGACGGTGGCGCGGGTGATGATCCCGACCTGGCCGGCGCCCGCGAGGGCGGCGTGGAAGAGATCGGCGTTCCGGGTGGCGGACGCGGTCAGGACGCGGCCGGTGCCGGTGACGATCTCGATGGACTCCACGGTGTCGGCCTGGAGACCGTACTTGTGGACGGTGGAGCCGATGCCGCCGACGCTGATGGTGCCGCCGATGGACAGGTGCAGGTAGTCGGTCAGGCAGGGGGGCGTGAGGTTCTGCGCGAGGGCGGCCTCGGTGAGCTGGGCCCAGGTGACGCCGGCGTCGACGGTGGCGTTGGTGGAGGTGATCGCGTGGATGCGGTTGAGGGAACGGGCGTTGATGCTGATGCCGCCGGCGACGCCCGCCTGGCCGTAGTTGGAGTGTGACTCGAGGTCGGTTCCGGTGCCGCTCTGGCCGTTCATGGCGACCTTGAGCCGGTTGCGCCGGGCGAAGCTGATGACGGCGGCGATGTCCTGGGCGCTCGCGGGGTTGAGGACCGCGTACGGGGTGGTGGTGGTGAGGCGGCCGAAGTCCTGGGCGAACGCGGTACGGGTGGAGCTGCTGGTCGTCAGGGTGCCCTGGAGCGGGGGGACCGGGGAGATGCGGCCGGCGGTGGGGTCGTTGGCGGTGGCCCAGGTGCGGGTGGTGGTGTTGAAACCGATGACGGTGGCGGCGGCGCCGGTGAGCAGGAGGCGCCTGGAGAGGCCGGTGCGGTTCATGCGGGGCCCTTCGGGATCGGTGGTGTGAACTGAAGTTGGCTTCGGGTCAGGGGAGTTCGGAGGTGTCTGGTGTTGTGTCAGTTGGTGGTGGTGGTGGTGTGGTTGGTGTGGGTGGTGGTGGTGTAGTTGTGGAGGTCGAGGGTGTGGGTCTGTCGGCGGTAGCGCCAGGTGTAGGTCGGCCAGATGCTGGGGTTGTGGCCGTTGGTGTCCTGGTACCAGCTGTGGCAGCCGCCGGTGGTCCAGACGGTGTTCTTCAGGCGGTGTCGGATGGTCTGGTTGTAGGCGTTCTGGGCTTCGGGGCGGGGTTCGAGGGTGGTGAGGTGGTGGCGGTCCATGGTGTGGAGGGCGGAGAGGATGTAGGTGATCTGGGCTTCGATCATGACGGTCTGGGAGGAGTGGCCGAGGGTGGTGTTGGGGCCCAGGAGCATGAAGAGGTTGGGGAAGCCGTGGATGGTGGTGCCGCGGTGGGCGTTCATGCCGTGGTGGTGCCAGGTGTGGGCGAGGGTGTGGCCGTGGCGGCCGGTGATGCGGTGGGCGACGGGGCGGTCGGTGGCGGTGAAGCCGGTGGCGAGGATGATGGTGTCGACGGTGCGGGTGGTGCCGTCGGCGGTGGTGATGCCGGTGGGGGTGATGTGGGTGATGGTGTCGCTGATGATGTCGACGTTGGGTTGCTGGATGGCGGGGTACCAGGTGTTGGAGAACAGGAGGCGTTTGCAGCCGACGGTGTAGTCGGGGGTGAGGCGTGTGCGCAGGGCGGGGTCGGGGACGGATTTCTTGAGGTGGCCGGCGGCCATGTTCTTCATGCCGGTGGTGCGGGAGGGGCGGGAGAGGAAGAACGCGACGATTTCGCGGCCGTGTTGGTTGAAGGCGCGGCGCAGGCGTTGGTAGCCGGGCAGGTGGCGCAGCATCCAGGTGTGGCGGGTGGTGTTGGGTTTGTCGGGTTTGGCGGCGATCCAGGGGGGTGTGCGCTGGTAGAGGTCGAGGCGGGCGGCTTGGGGTTGGATGTGGGGGAGGAATTGGATGGCGGAGGCGCCGGTGCCGATGACGGCGATGTCGCGGCCGGTGAGGTCGTGGTCGTGGCGCCATTGGGAGGAGTGGAAGAGGGTGCCGGTGTAGGTGTGGATGCCGGGGATCTGGGGGATGGCGGGGTCGGAGAGGTAGCCGGTGCCGGTGATGAGGGTTTGTGCGGTGTAGTGGCCTCGGCTGGTGTGGATGTCCCAGTGGTGGTGGGTGTCGTTCCAGGTGGCGTTCAGGAGTTCGTGGTCGTAGCGCAGGTGGGGTTCGATGCCGTAGCGGGTGGCGCAGTCTTTGAGGTAGGTGTGGACTTCGCTCTGGGTGGCGAAGGTGGATTTCCATTCGGGGTTGCGGGCGAAGGAGAAGGAGTAGAGGTGGGCCTGGACGTCGCAGGCGCAGCCGGGGTAGGTGTTGTCGCGCCAGGTGCCGCCGAGGTCGGTGGCGCGTTCGAAGACGAGGAAGTCGTGGATGCCGGCTTTGAGGAGGCCGATGGCGGTGCCGATGCCGGAGATGCCGGCGCCGATGACGGCGGCTTTGAGGTGGCGGACGGCGAGGTCGCCGGGGTGTGAGGGGGTGGGGGTGGTGCCGGTGGTGGGGGTGGTGGCTGGGGTGGGTGTGGGTGTGGTGCGGTCGGGGGCGGGGGTGGTGGTCATGGCGGGGTGTCCTTTTCTCGGGTGTCCTCGGTCCGCGGTGTCGTTGGGTGTGTCCGGGTTCCCGGGGTGTTCTTGATTTCTCGGGGTGTTCTTGATTTCTCGGGGTCCTCGGGGTCCTCGGGGTTCGTGGGTTCCTTGGGGTCCTCGGGTGTTCCGGGGTGCGGGGCCGGGCGCGGCGGGTGGGTGCCGGCCCGGCACGGCCGGGGTGTCCTCGGGTTCTCGGTTCGTCGGCTGTCCGCGGGTCCTTGATTCCTCGGGCCTCGGCTGTCCTCGGGCCTGGTCGTCCTCGGGTCCGTGGTTCCTCGGGCCCCGGTTGTCCTCGGGTCCTTGGTTCGTCGGGCCTGGGCTGTCCTTGGTTCCGCGTGTCCTTGGGTCCCTGACTGTCCGGGGTGCGGGGCCGGGTGTTCTCGGCTCCTTGGTTCCGCGGGTGTCCGGGGTGCGGCGGGTGGGTGCCGGCCCGGCACGGCCGGGGTGTCCTTGGTTCGTCGGGCCTCGGGCCTTGGTTCCTCGGCTGTCCTCGGGCTTCGGGTGTCCGGGTGTCCGGGGTGTGGCTGCCTGTCGGAGCGGGGCCGGGTGTCCGGGGTGTCTTCGGGTGTCCGGGTGTCCGGGTGTCCGGGTGTCCGGGGTGTTCTGGGGGTCAGGCGCGGCGGGTGAGGGTGACGCGGAAGTTGTTGAAGATGTGGTCTTCGAGGGTGTAGGCGAAGATGTCGAGGTAGCGCTCGAATCGGGCGACGGTGGTCTCGTCGGTCATGGTGACGGCTTCGCCGCGGCGGGCGGCGAGGAGTTGGAGCCAGGCGCGGCAGGCGCGGGCGAAGGATTCGGGCTCGTTGCGGATCTCGGTGACTTCGAAGAGTCCGTCGAGGCCGGAGGCGAGTTCGGGCAGGCGCGGGATGTGGCAGCCCTCGAATTCCTCGCGCTGGAGGAATTTCAGGTCGTCGAGGAGCTGGCGGCGCAGGGGCGGGTTCTCGACGGTCATGGTGTGCAGGACGAAGCGGGCGCCGGGCTTGAGGAGGGAGTGGACCTGCTTGAAGAAGACGCGGTAGCGCTGGGTGCGCTCTTTGGGGGTGAGGGAGGACAGGACGAAGTGTTCGAGGGCGTTGATGCAGAACGCGGCGTCGTAGGGGGCCTGGCCGTCGGCGAGGCGGTGGTCTTCCCAGCTTTCGACGCGGGCTTGGATGGCGGGGTTGTCCAGGGCGTCGACGAAGTCGGCCTGGGTGCGGGAGAGGGTGACGCCGACGGCTTTCTTGACGCCGTGGACGGTGGTGAGGCGGTTGAGCATGGTGCCCCAGCCGCAGCCGATGTCCAGGACGGAGTCGGTGTGGGCGGCGTTCGCGAGGTCGGTGAAGGTGTCGAGTTTGCGTTCCTGGGCCTCGTCGAGGACGGTGACGAGGTCTTCGCCGTCCTCCCAGTAGCCGCCGGAGTACATCATGGTGGGGCCCAGGATGAGCCGGTAGAGCTCGTTGGGGACCTCGTAGTGGTGGCGGATGGCCTCGACGTCGGGGTTGATGGTGCGGGCTTCGACGGTGGTCATGTGTGGGGTCCCTTGGTCGGTGGTTCGGGTGGTGGCCGATCGATCGGCGGGTCGGCCGGTCGGTCGTGGGTGGGGTTGCGGCCGGTGGGGCGGTGGGCGTGTCGGGCCCGGCCCGGGTCGTGGTGTGCGGTGCGGCCGGCCGCACCCCTGCCGTTCCGGGCCGCGGGGGGCGGGCCGGTGCCGGCGGGGCTGTGTCCGGGCGGTGGGATGGTCGTTGTCGGGGTGTGGTGCCGGGTGCCGGGTGCCGGGGGTGGTGGCCGGGCCGGGTTTCCGGGCGGGTGGTGTGTGTGCCGTGGTCTCGGCGGTGCGGGCCCGTGCGGGCGGTGCGGGTTGTGCGGCCCGTGCGGGCGGTGCGGCCCGTGCGGGTTGTGTGGTTCGTGTGGGCGGTGTGGTTCGTGTGGGCGGTGCGGGTTGTGTGGTTCGTGTGGGCGGGTGTGGCTGTGCGGGTGTGCCGTGCCGTGTTCTTCGGGTGCCCGGGTGGTGTGGTCCGGGTGGTGAACTCGGGTGTGGTTCCGTGTGGTTGGTTTCTTGCGGGGTGAGTGGTGGCGGCCTGGTGTGGTGGTGTTCGCCGGTGGGGGCCGTGGTGGTGTCCGGGTGTGGCCGGCTCCTTTTCCCGGTGGTGCCGGGCCGGGCCGGGCGGGTGGTTGATTGGTTGAGTGGGGTGGGGGGGTGGGGTGGGGTGGTCGTGCCTGTCCTCGTGTGGTGGCCGGGTCCTGTCCTGTGGTGCGGGGGTGTGCGGGTGCTCTTGCCGGGGCGGTGATCGCCGGTGCCGGGGTGCCGGGGTGGGGTTGCCGGGTGGCGCGGGGGTGTCCGGGGCGGGGGTGGTGTGCGTGCGGGTGTCGTGTGGTGTGGGTCAGGTAAGCGTGTGTCTCGCAAGCGGTCCGCAAGGGATGCGGGCGGGGGTGGGTTGCGCGCTGGTTGCGTGGGGGCGGGTTTCATGCGGTTTCGGCTGGACACCCCGGCCGGAGTGCTCCGTCCCCGGGAAGGTCTCTTCCGGCTTCCGGGGGGGGGTGGTTGCGCTCCGCTGTTCTCCGGAGGTGCGGGCCGCGTCGATCCGGCGGCCTGTGCGCCGGCGGCCGCGCCCGCTCCACCCGCTTCACCGGCGGACCCGTTCCGCTCGCTTCACCCGCTTTGCCGGCTTCACCTGATCCACCGGCGGACCTGCTCCGCCCGTTTCACCTGATCCACCGGTTTCACCGGCGGACCCGTTCCGCCCGTTTCACCTGATCCACCGGCTTGACCGGCGGACCTGTTCCGTCGGCTTCACCCGCTTTGCCGGCTTCACCTGATCCACCGGTTTCACGGGTGGACCTGTTCCACCCGCTCCACCCGTTCCACCGGCGGACCCGTTCCGCCCGTTTCACCTGATCCACCGGTTTCACTGGCGGACCTGTTCCGCCGGCTTCACCCCCGCTTTGCCGGCTTCACCTGATCCACCGGCTTCACGGGTGGACCTGTTCCACCGGCTTCACCTGTTCCACCCGCTTCACCGGCGGACCTGCTCCGCCCGTTTCACCTGATCCACCGGCGGACCTGTTCCACCCGCTTCACCGGCTTCACCTGTTCCACCGGCTTGACCGGCGGACCCGTTCCGTCCGTTCCACCCGCTGACTCGTTCCGTTCGTTCCGTCCGGGCCTTGCGGACTGTCCGTCCCGTTCTGCCTGTCCGTCGGCCTGTCGGCCTGTCGGCCGGTGGGGTTGTCTGCTGTGCCGCTCTGCCGGTCGTGCTGCCGCGCGTGGTGTGTGGTGGTGTGCCGGGCAGGGCACGGGCGGGCGGCGCCCCGTACCCGTACCCGTACCCGGTCTTGGCCGCGGGCCGGGCAGGGCAGGGGTGGGCCGGGTCGGGGGGTGGGGGGCGGGGGTGTGGTGGTTTGTTCCGGCCGGTTTTCATCCCACATTGACTTTGCGCCCGGTTTCCTCGGAGAGGACGGGTGCTGGAGAGGAAACGATCACTGATGTCTCAGATTCCCACGATCGAGGACCTGGCCGAGCAGCTTCAGGCGGTTTCCGGCGCGCACGAGATCGACGCGGACGCGGCTCTGCAGCACATCGCGGATGTCGATTCCCTGGATCTGATGGAGTGGCTGTACGGCTTCCAGAACCAGTACCCGCACATTCCCGCGGACGAGTCGCTGTTCGCGGACATCGATGACACGACGACGCTGCGGGTGGTCCACGAGCGGATCCTGGCGCTGGTGCCGGGCGCGGGCAACTGAGGCCCGGGGCACCGGCGGAGAAGGGGAGAGGGGTCGCGGTGGTGAGCGGTTTCGACGTCACCGGCTGGGGGATGTCGGTGCCCGAGCGTGTGGTGACCAGCGAGGAACTCGCGCGGCGCTTCGGGGTGGACGAGCACTGGATCGTCTCGCGGTGCGGTATCCGTGAGCGCAGGGCGGTCGGTGAGGGGCAGAGTACGGCGTCGATGGCCGTGGAGGCCGGGCGCCGGGCGCTGGAGCGGGCGGGGCTCACGGGTGGGGACATCGCGCACCTGATCGTGGCGACGGCGACTCCGGAGCAGCCCTCGCCGGCGACGTCGGCGTTCGTCCACGAGGAGTTGGGTATCGCGGGCAGCGCGCATGACGTGAACGCGGAGTGCGCGGGTTTCGTGTACGGGCTGGTGACGGCCGCGGGTCTGATGCGGATGGACCCGCGGCCGGTGCTGCTGATCGGTTCGGACACGCACACGCTGACCGCGAACCCGGCCGACCGGGATCTGTCGATCCTGGTGGGTGACGGTGCGGGGGCGGTGGTCCTGGTGCCGGGGGCGGTGGACCGTGTCCGGGCGTGGAACCTGGGCGCGGACGGTTCGTGCAAGGGCAGTCTGAAGGTCCTGGCGGGCGGTTCGAGGATGCCGACGAGCGCGGAGACCGTCGCCCGGGGGCTGCACTACGCGCAGATCAACGGCAACGAGATCTATCTGAATGCGGTGCGTTACACGGTGCGGACGATCCGCGAGACGCTGGAGCAGGCGAAGGTCACTCCGGAGCAGGTCGATCACGTGGTGCCGCACCAGGCGAACATCCGGATCATCAATTCGGTGCTCTCCCATACGGGGATTCCCGCCGACCGGCTGGTGACGAATCTGGAGCGGTACGGGAACACGGCGTCGGCGTCGGTGCCGATCGCTTTGGCGGAGGCGCTGGACGCGGGGCGGATCAAGGACGGTGACACGGTGTTGCTGGCGGGGTTCGGTGCGGGGATGACGTGGGGTTCGGTGCTGCTGACGTGGGGAGGGGTGGCGCGGTGAGCGGCAAGGAGGCTTTCGGGCGGCGGCCCGTGTCGCCGGTGGCGCTGGTGACGGGTGCCTCGGGCGGGCTGGGCGGTGAGCTGGCGCTGGCGCTGGACGCGGCGGGGTGCCGGGTCGCGGTGCACTACAACTCCTCCCGTGAGGGTGCGGAGAAGGTCGCTTCCCAGCTGGTCAACGATCATGTGCTGGTGACCGGTTCGGTGGCGGACTGGGGGGCGGTGGGCGCGATGTACGAGCAGGTGCGCTCGGCGCTGGGGCCGGTGGACGTGCTCGTCAACAACGGGGCGGTCCGCAGGGACGCGCTGATGGCGATGCAGGATCCGGGGCAGTGGCGGGAGGTGATCGACACGAATCTCGTCGGTTCGTTCCACACGGCGCGCGTGTGTGTGCCGGCGATGCTGCGGGCGCGGTGGGGGCGGGTGGTGAACATCGTGTCGCCGTCGGCGCTGATCGCCACCGCGGGGCAGACGGCTTACGCGGCGTCGAAGGCGGGGCTGATCGGTCTGACGCGGACCCTGGCGGCGGAGTGCGGGCGCCGGGGGGTGACGGTCAACGCGCTGTCGCCGGGGTTCATGATCACGGGGATGACGCGGACGCTGCCCGAGCACGTGGTGGCGGGGATGCTGGAGAAGGTCCCGGTGCCGCGGTTCGTCACGCCGCGGGAGGTGGCGCGGTCGATGAGCCTGTTCCTGGACCAGGACTGTATGACGGGGCAGGTCATCAGTATCGATTCGGGGGCGTCGATCACCTGAGCGGCGGCGGGCGGGCCCGGGCTTGGCCCGGGTTCCGCGTGCGGGTTCCGCGTGCGGGTGTCGTGCCGGCCCGGGTGTTGCGCCGGCCCGGGTGTTGCGCCGGCCCGGGCTTGGCCCGGGTTCCGCGTGCGGGTGTCGTGCCGGCCCGGGTGTTTCGCCCGGGTATCGGGTCCGCCGCGGTGGCCCGCTCCCCGGCCCCGGCCCCGGCCCCGCCGCGAAGGGGCGGGGCCGGGGCGTGGTGTGCGGGGGCGGGCCGCCGCGGGAAAGGGGTGCCCGGGTGCGGGTCAGTTGAGGACGGCGAGCGCGGCCTCGTAGTTCGGCTCGTCGGCGATCTCGGCGACGAGTTCGGTGTGCAGGACGGTGTCGTCCTCGTCCAGGACGACGACCGCGCGGGCGGTCAGGCCGGCCAGCGGGCCGTCGGCGATCGCCACGCCGTAGGCGTCGTGGAAGTCGCGCCCGCGCAGGGTGGAGAGGGTCTTGACGTTCTCCAGGCCCTCGGCGCCGCAGAAGCGGGCCTGCGCGAACGGCAGGTCGGCCGACACGCACAGCACCACGGTGTTGTCCAGGGACGCGGCCTCGGTGTTGAAGGTGCGCACCGAGGTCGCGCAGGTCGGGGTGTCGATGCTGGGGAAGATGTTCAGGACCTTGCGGCGGCCCGCGAAGTCCTTCAGCGACACGTCCGCGAGTCCCTCGCCGACCAGGGTGAACCCGGGTGCCTGGGTGCCGGGGGCCGGCAGCGCGCCGTCGACCTGCACCGGGTTCCCCTTCAGCGTGACCTGAGCCATGAAAAGCCTCCTACCAGCGGTATACGGGATGCAACGCCGCCGATCCTACTGCCCGTTCGCGGCCCGGCGGGGAGACGGCCGGGGGAGGGCCGGTGAAGGGCCGGCCGGCGGGGGCGGGAAGGTGCGGGGGAGGGTCCCGGGGCGCCCGCGTGACGGCCGCGGGACACCGGCCGGACACCCCCGCGGGTAGAGGGGCGGATCCCGCGCCCGGGTTGCGCCCGGGACCCGGCACCCGCGCCAGGCATCAGTACCCGGCCCGGTCCCGCCCGCGCCCGGCATCCGCACCCCGCTGGCGGCCGCCCGCACGTTCGCGAAGGCGCTGGAGAAGCGGGGCGTGACCGTGCGGGGCGAGGTCTCCCGCGAGGAGGCGTCGTCGTCGGCGCGCGAGGTCGGCCGGGTGGAG